>JAEXPB010000395.1 GCA_023438965.1 Bacillota bacterium
AAACTGACCTCCGCCATGATCAAGGAAGCGGCCCTGAGTCTGGGCGCCGACTTGTGCGGCATCGGGTCGATGGATCGTTATGAGGGTGCGCCGCTTAATTACGATCCCCGCTATCTTTTCCCGGAAGCCAAATCTGTCATCGGCCTGGGATTCCGGGTGCATCGCGGTCTCTACCGGCCCATGGAGGAAGGCACTCATTGGGGTATGTACTCGTCAGCCGGCTATGCCAATGTCAACGATGTCCATATGCCGGTTGTCATGCGCGAATTGGGTTCTTTCATTGAAGATTATGGCTATGAAGCCGTCATCTATAATAACACGGCCATCCGCTACAACGTCAACGCCGGCGTGCCGGTACGCGAAGGATATCCGAAGCCGGCCATTTTCCTGCATTTCCGGATTGCCGGTGTCATCTGCGGCATGGGTGAAATCGGCTGGAGTAATTTGTTCCTGTCGCCGCAATTCGGCCCCCGGCAGCGGCTGGCATTCATTTTTACCGATGCCGAACTGGAGCCTGATCCGATCATGAAACCTTATCTATGCGACAAGTGCATGCTATGCGCAAAGAACTGCCCGGCCAAAGCCATCCCGACCGATCGGAAAACAGCTTTCAACCTCAAGGGCGAGCAATATGAGTATGCCAAGCTCGATGAAGAGCGCTGCTGGATCGGCTTTCATTGCGCCAATGAAGAGAAAAATCCCTTCTTGTATGATGGCAGTGTCAAATCAGAAATTTCGCGCTGGATGATCGAAAACGTCTACAAAGACGATTCAGACAAGCTGGCTCAGCGACGTATCCACAGCAACTGGACGTCCTTTAATGTGATGTACGAAAACCATGGTCCCAGTAAAACCGGCAACGACAATTTTAACCACCCGTCCGCCATGTGCGGCGCCACCTGCGCCCGGGAATGCTTCATTCACCTCGAGAAGCAGAATAAGCTGGAGAACACTTTCCACACGGATTTCCGCATCCGCAAGCCGTGGCGGCTGGATTCCAGGAAACTGCTGGATGATCTGTATGAGAATCATCCGGAAAACATGAAAGCCAAAGAGCAGAAAATCAAGGTTGACTACACGTCAGACCAGTAGAATCAGATCGCCGGCTCGCCCATTTACTCCGCCAAGCCGTAAAACCGCAGCGCGTTGTCGTGATAGAACTGCCGGTGTTCCGCTGCGCTGCAACCGGCGATGATCTGTTCCAGGGTCTCCACGCAGCGCGGCAGGCTGGCGGCCTGGGCGGAGACCGGCCAGTCGCCGGCGAAGACCGTCCGGTCAAAGCCGAAGCATTCGAAGACATGCTCGGCATAGGGCCGGACATCCTCGATTGTCCAGTTCTGGTGATCCGCCGGCGTCGCCAGACTGGATACCTTGCAGTATACATTGGGAAATCCGGTCAGCTGCCGGATCTCCTCCCGCCAGGGGTCCAGCCGGTGTTCCCGGATGCCGGGCTTGCCCAGATGGTCGAGCATGAACCGCACATCCGGGCATCGCTCGACCAACTGCAGCATGACCTGGTTCTGCCGGTAATTGACGCCGAGGTCGAAGGTCAGACCAAATTCGGCCAGCATCCGGACGCCGCGGACAAAATCGGGTCGCAGGCCAAAGGCGGGATCCGGCTCGAATTCGATCATCCGCCGGATCCCTTTGACCAATTTGTTTTGCGCCAGCCGTTCCAGCTCGGGACGGACGGCCGCGCCCTTTTCCAACGGCGCCCAGGTCACAACGCCCGTGATGCGCGGTTCCTCTTCAGCAGCCAGTCGGGTGACCCAGCGGACTTCCTCCTGGTACTGCGCCGGCAGGCATTCGCACTGCATGAAGATCATCTGTTCGACCGGCAGCGCGCCGCAAGCCCGGCGGTAATCAGCCGGCAGGAAGGAGCGGTTCAAGGCCGGCCGGCCATCCAGCCACGGATAGCGCAGCCGGACCGGATCCCATAAATGAAGATGCGCGTCGATGATCGGAAAATCGTTCATGCTGATCGTCCCTTTGCTTGCTGCTTCATGTATTCAATCTGCCCTATTATACCACGCCGTTTAATTTCCCCAGATCAGCCGTGTCTGGCTGACACCCAGTGACACCTGGAGATAAGATTCGGTCCAGGCGATCGTGTCCGGTTCCCGATGGTTCTGCCAGTCCGGCACCAACGGGCTGTTGATGTCGACCGCCGCACCCAGCCAGGGCAGATTGGGCCTGCCGTAGCCAGGCCAGCACTCGCCAAATTCGCCCTTCGGCCGATGGTAGGGACCGAGCAGATTGCGCAGCGTGTTGGTCAGTTCCAGGCGCAGGGTGTTCCGGCCGGGGCGCAGCAGTCCGGTCACATCGACGCGGAACGGCGCCCAGCTGATCTCGCCGGTGGACTGGCCATTGACCAGCACCTTGGCCGTGCAGGCCCGGAAGCCCTCGAATTCCAGCCAGGCCGGTCGCCCGGCGTCCAAATTGCATCCTGCCGGTACAGCAAAGGTTTTTTCCAGGTTCAGGGTGCCGGCATAGAAGGGATAACCGGCGGTTACCAATTCCGAATTGGCCTGGTGGCTTTCCTGCCCGAGGACAAACCGGCGGTTCAGGCGGACACAATTGGTCCGGGTCGGCTCCGGCACACCCTGGACGGCGAAGTCGCCCAACAGGTACAAGGACTCCAGCTCGACACCCGGCAAGTCCTCAAACAGCGAGGTGATGCTGGACTTGGCCTTGGCCAGCGGGCGGAAGTTTCGCCGGACTTCAATGACCTGCTCGCCGGGGAGCGTGATGTCCGGCAGATCGATCACCTGGAATTCCTTGGCCAGATAATAGCCGCACGCCTGGCTGCTGATCGGCCGGCCATTGAGAATCAGCTCGACCGCCTCCGGTGACTCGAGCGCAACTTGCAGGCCGGTTAGCGGGATGGCCGTCGTGAAGGGGAAGGCCAAAGTGATCGGGCCAATGTAATTCTCATCGGTCAGGATTTCCTGTACGGCTAAAATCGGATAGAGATCGGAGTACGCACCTTCGCCTTTTTTCAGACGGCAGAACTCGAGCAGCAGGGCATTCGGCGACTGCCGACGGACCGACCAGTCGCCGGGCAGGGTCAACGCCGTCACCGGGCCCGCCGGCAGCGCTGCGTGCCCGCCGCTGACCGGATCGGCGGCGACTGCCGTCGAAGGTTCCGCGACCAGCATCAGGCTGCCGCCTTCTTCGATGCGGATTTCAATCCGGGTTTGGTCCTGATCAACGTCGTAAACAGCATTCAGCGGCCGGACCTGCCCGTCTTCACCTTGCCAGACCGTTGCGGCGACCCTTCCGGGGATTTTCAGCAAGCCCGTCCGCGCTTCCCGACAGTCCCGGTTGAAGAAGAAGTAAAAACGCGCATCGCCGACGCGGCGGTAATTGATCTGAATATTGGTGGTGTCCTCGTAACCAATAAACTGATATTCCTTAGCCTGTAAGCGCAGCACAGCCTCCAGGGCCGGATAATCGGCAACCTGGGCCAGTGCGGGGCAATCGGCCAACCGGGAGGCAACCGTGCCGTCCAGCCAGCCATTCAACCGCACCGGCAGTTGGCCCAGCACAAGGATCTTCCCGCCTTGCCGGGCGAACTTTTCGAGCAGGGTCAGGGTCGAGGGTTGAATATTCGCCAGATCCGGCAAAATAACCGTCCGGTAGGCCATCGCGCCAATCTGGAAACGCCCATCGGCGGCAATCGAACCCCATTCCCGGATCGTATCCTCGTCGCCCAGCTCGAAATCATGCTGGCCGGCCAGCAGATTCTGCAGGAGGGTGTAGAAATTGGCATCGCGGGTTGCCAAGGCATCATTGGGGATTGTCTCCAGTGTCGGACCGTGATACTCGCAGAACGCGGAATCAATCGGATGAATCACCAGGATGTCGCGCACCGGTTGTCCCTGGCTGATAAACCAGCTGGCCCGGGCGCAATAGTCCGTCACCGTGCGATATTGCTCCCAGTAGGGCTGATAATAATTGATATGCGGCGGATAGGCTCTCTTGCCGCGACCGCGCAGGGAGTAGAAGATGCCGTGGACGCATTTGTGGCTGATGCCCAGCGAGGCAAAGTGGTCGAACATGTTTTTCTGGTCCCGGAAGGTCAGGTTCTGGGAGCTGACGCCATACATTTCGCAGAGCACATCGGATTTGCCGGCCTGGTGCGCCGCCGAACTGCATTGGATCGGGGTGTTGACCATACCGAACCGGCGGCCGGGATTGGGATCCTTGGCCGGCAGCGGATTGAACCGCCAGTTCATCTCGGCGGTTAGGTAGTCGATGCCGGGGATATCGAAATATTTATAGAACGGCATCACGCAGCAAGCCCGGGAGATTTGCTGCTGCAGGGTGTCTTCCATCATCAGGTGGCCGCTGAACAGCAGGTTGTGCGCATGTCACCAGTCACGCACCTCGGTAAAATAGGCCTTTTTCATCAATTCCTGGATCGTGCGCCAATAATGATACCGCACGGTTTCACAGCCATCCTCGTCGCTAAAAAGCAGAGAGAGCTTCTCTTCCAGACTGTATTGCCATTTCTCCCGGAAAAGCGCGGGCAGTGTCGGGCTCCAAGGCAGATGCGTTGATTTGTAACTCGGTTCATCGACCCAGACCGATTGGATCGTCCGCCCGAATTCTTCCTGAAACTGGATCCAGAGATTTTCATAGGATTGCTTCATGTAGAACTTCATCGCCGCCGGATTGAACATATCCAGCACCGTTTGCGAGCTGACGGCCCGGTAGTCGATACCGTTGCGGCTGCAGAGCAGGTCGCCCTGATCGCCGCCTTCACCGCTGCGGAAGGCCGTCAGGTGCTGCATGGCATACTCGGGCGGCAGGTCCAGCACAGCTTCCGGCATGTAGCCGGCTTGCAGGAATACTTTCATGTTGTACTCGCGGGCGGCTTCGATGATGGTCTTCATCCGGGCCATGAACTGGGGTCCCGGATAGTCCGATTTCAGACCGATATAGGTGCGGGCGATAAAGGAATAGAAGCCCTTTTCGCTCATTTCCCGGATCTGGAATCGCAATTCCTGATCATCCAGGCGATCATTCAACATCCAGAGCTCGGTGCCGCGAAAGCTGGGCGGCGGCGACTGGAAGGCCAGCTGCAGATTTTGTTTGTCATTGTTCATGCTCATGCTCCAATCCTTTCCTGGGTTTATTCTGTGCGCACTGTCCGCAGTGAATCGTCAATATTGTCCCGTTCGGTCGAGATCATCAGGCTGCCGGTCACCCGGCGCACCACCAGTGCGGTGCCGAATATCGTTTCTTCCCGGTCCACCAACCCCGGGGCGCCGGTCATGTAGGGATAGGTCGCGTTGAACAGGATTTCCGTCCGGTCCAGCTTCCCGGCTGCCGGCAGATAATAGACCGTCGCATCCTGCAGTCCGGTGACATTGATCCGGCGGCCCATCTGGAAGCTGACCGGCGCGGTTTCGCGGCAGGACAACGTCGTCCGCGTCGCCTGCCGGACGAAAACGCGGCATTCCAGGCGGGTTGCCCGGGGCAGGCGGTAATTGGTCCAATCATCCTCGACAGCGGTTTCATAGCCCATGAGCAGCGGTGCGCCGAGCGGGAAACGCAGCCGGATATCGACTGTTGTGTCCGGCGAATAAGTCGAGAAGAACAGCGCCTGATCATGCCGGTGCAGCATGATGACCGGGTCTTTGCTTTGCGGCTGTTCCTTGGCCAATTGAATCTCCAGGCCGAGTGTGCCGAGCAGCTGGCGCATCAGGCGGGCAATCGGGTAAGATACGCGCGGATCATGCGGTTCGAGCAGGTGGCCGCCGCGGAAAGCGCCGCCATTGGCGCCGCGCAGCCAGAGCAGACGCCCTCCCTGCCAGGCCGGCAGTTGACGGCTCAACGCCAGGATGCGGTTTTGCCCGTTTTGGCTAACCGTGGCATGGACAGTCGTCTGCCGGTCCTGACTGTCCGCCAGGACGGCTTCGCAACCGCCGTCGGACAGAACAGGATCCAGATCGAGCGATGACGCGAAATTACCGCTGCGCAGAAGATCCGCCCGCGTCTGGTCCTGGTTCAGAACCAGCTCCAGCCGGCCGGCCAGCGCCTGGTCAGCGGTCGTCAGGTTCAGGGCAGCCAGAAGTGCCGGATCGGCATCGACGATCGATCCGTAAAGCATCGCCCAGCCGCCGTCCGCGACATGGCGGAGCAGCGCCGCATTCATGGCACTGCCCGCTTCCGGCACCGGCGTGACCAGGATCGACTGGCGGAACAGGCCGGCCCCGGCCGTCTGCGCGGCTGTATCGGGCTCAGCGGCGTTGATCCGGACGAAATTGTCCGTCGCAATGACCATGCTGAGCGGCAGGCCTTGATTAATCGCATCACGAATGAACCAATCCTCGAAGAACGGTTTGCTGACCCGTCCGGCAGCCAGTTCGCTGTATTCGCGGAACGGGTAAATCCAGACCAGCGGCGCCAAGGCGTCAGGCGCCTGGTCGTAGGCTTTCAGCAGATGGGGAATGACTTCGTTCGGACATTGGTCCGGCATTTCGCCGAAAGAATTGTCGATTGTCAGCAGATTCAGAAAATCGGCGGTCCGGACGGCGCCTTTTTCGTCGAGACGGGCGGCCGCCAACGGCAGGTAGATATCGTGCGGCTGACCTTCGTAGCGATCCAGCCAGGGGCTGTTCACCCACCATGGATCGTGGACATAGAAGCGATACAGAAATTGATCCTCGCGCGGCAGCAGGGCGATACGGGAGAGGAACCCGGCGATTTCCAGCCCGAAGTCGCCGTTCAGGGCCGCCCAGGGTGAGTTGGGCGGCGGCAGCAGACGGAAGTCGCCCTGGTAAATCGCCTGCAGGTTGACCGCGTCGGAGGCCAGGTCGATGCCCGCCGTCAGGTTGGTGCCCCGCGTTTCAACCGGAAATTGGCATTCCCGGCGGAACAGGCGCCAAAATTCCAGTATGCGGCTTTGTGTTTCGGCCATCTTCTCCGGCGCAAAGCTTTTGCAATCAAAAATAGCGCCGGTGGTGCCCCAGGTTTCGGAGCCGAAGCCCAGCCCGTTGCTCAGCCAGATATAATCGAAGCCCAGGTCCTCCAGGTAACGCTGACACTGGCGGCCGAAGAAGGTGCCGAAGGGCGTGCCTTCCGGGATCCCCTGCGGGAAGCCGGCGTAAGCTTCCGCGTCGGCATGCAGGGCGCCGTAGCAGCAGACAAAGCTGGCCCAGCCCATCGTATCGCCCAGCAGAATTTCCGGATGGCGGTTGTACTTGAAATCCGATTTGGCGAATTCCGGTCCCGGATCGAACATCGCGCCGGTCCGGACCGGTCTTCCGGTAATCTCGCGGCCAATCCGGCGGGTGATGGCCAGGATGGTCCGGAAATCCGCGTAAGTGAAGGGCACGGGATTCTTCGTATACAGGTAATGCGTGGTATGCAGGCCAAGCCCGTGCGGATCCGCCTTTTTATCCCAGCCGCGCCGTTCGTTGGCGCCGCCGATCAGATAGGCCCATTCAAAGGTGTCAGCCAGCCGGCCGCGATAATCGAGGATTTCCGAACCGTCAGCGGCAAAGAACAGCACCGATACGACTTCGGCGTGCTTGGTCAGGGGCAGCCACTGGCTGAAAAACTGACGGCAGACCGCTTCGATCGCCGCCGGATCGGAAGATTGGAAAGGTTTGAGGGATATTTCCAGGGTAATGCCGGCCAAGTTTTTCATATGGACCCCTTTCCGGCTTGATCAAGCCTTGACGATGACCGATTCGATCCCGAGAATTTCACCGATCCGCTTGATTGTCTCGGCATGGTGGCCGATGCCCAGGGCAAAATGGTGGGTCGGTCCGGCCATGACCCACGCTTTGATGTAAGCGCGGACATTCGGTTCGAAATGACCGCGGGTGTTGGTGTTGCCGGTCGGCGGGATCGGACCGCGGACCGACTGGCCTTCGCCGATCACGAATTTCATCTGACCGTTGGCCTTCTGGGCGATACCCAGCATGGTGATCGGTCCTTCCTTGATCTGGAATTCAACCGAAGCGCCGCTGCCTGGCTTGCCGTGATACTTGATCAGGCTGCGCAGCACCGGTTTGCCATCGGCGATGGCGATATGGTGCGGGCCGTCATGGCCGACCAGGATGAAATCCTCCCGAAAATCGAAAGGATGGATTTCCGCAAAACTGCCGCCAATGCCAAGACGATCCATAATCAGCATCGCAACCAGCGTCTTGATATCGAATTCGCCGCACATCGGAACCCCGCGGGCATTCAGCAGGGAATTGCCGACCACCAGCGAACTGGCGATCTGCCGCTGCAGCGTATCCGGCTGGCCTTCATAATAATAGGCCAGGCCGGTCAGCTGATATTCTTCAACCAGTTTGTCCAGAGCCACCGCTGAACGGGCGGCCTGGGCCAGGTCAGCCGGGGTCAGCTGGCGGGTTACCGGGTCGCTCTTCGGCACCGGCGTATCGAACATCGCCAGGATAATGTCCTCTTTGCGCCGGACCTCCTCATCGGTCACCGTCTGATAGACGCGAGCCAGATCGTCGATTTCGATCAAAGGCACATGGACGTTGAAGGCTGATGAAATCGTGGCCGGGTCGGCATGCATGTCGTACATGGCTTCCAGAACATGGCCGATCAGGCCGAGGCGGGCGCCTTTCAGCCCATGCAGAACTTTGGCAATCGCGCACCATTCACCGATCTCAGCTTCCGCCTGCGGGTCATCCCGCAAGGTGCCGATGACGACATCCTGGATCTTCTTGCCCATACGTTCGGCGACGCTGACGAATTCGGGCGTGGAACAAATGCTGTCGTTCTCCAACTGCATGAATGTTGACGCCCGGGAATAATCCAGGCCGGCCAATGGCTGCAAAGCCAGCAGGACGACCGGCAGATTCAGGTTGCGGATAATCGGCGCAAAGGTCGAGGATGTCGCATAGGTGACCATATTGCAGAAAACCAGATCCAGGCGATCACCCTGCATTTGATCGAGGGTGGCGTAGGCTTTGATGCTGGTGTCGACCATGCCGTAATCAATGACCGTGACGCCATGGATTTCCAGCTTGGCCCGGGCTTCAGCATGGAAACCCATCAGATTGTCGAGCAACCCCGGGAATTGATGCCAGTACGTATTGTGACCGACGGCGAAGAATCCGATTCTGGCTGTTTTATTGACGGTTTGCAGTTCCATTGTTCATTCCTCCTGATTGTTGCTGTTCTTTTTTCTACACCGGCTAATCCAATTATAGC
>JAEXPB010000443.1 GCA_023438965.1 Bacillota bacterium
GTGCGGACATTGCCGGCGGTGACATTGATCGTACCCGTCCGGTTCATGGCAGTCTCGGCGGCGCGAACGGTCAGCCCCAGACCGGCAAAAGGACCATACTGACCCAAAACAAGGATGGTCAGGGCGATTAAGATCCATCCCCTGAGTCGAAAATGCGGCTGATGAGTTGAACGGGCCTGCATGACTGGCACGTATTCCCTCCTGAATCGATGACATTTGTTGACAACATTTCGTCAGTGTTTATCATAACACAATTCAGGGTCAGGCACGTTACAGCATTTTTAAGTTTCCTCAGCCGGAATTCACGGCAGCTTCGTCTCCGCAGCCGGCAAGTCGGCAAATACGGGAATCTGGAAAACAAACGCCTGGGCAAGGATCCCCATGTCGCTGTATCCCTGGCGCGTGTTGCGGGCTTCCGACCAGGCCATTTGGATATTGGTGGCGTACTGGTGGTTATAATAGCCGCCGGCTTTGACCAGATCAAATTTCTGCAGATAAAGCGTGTCCTGGCCAATCTGGATATAGCTGCGGGCGATCCAGATCGCACCGCCGATGATCGATTTCGCCGGTGATGTCCAGGGAAGCAGCCAGGCTTCCTCGTCCGCGGTGATAACGCCTTTGTCAGGCTCCCGGCCGTATTTCGCGAAGCGGGCACCGTTGATGACCATGCCATTGGGAACGGAGGTATCCGGTGTCGAACCGATGTTATAGAAGTTGAAGTACCCTTCGTAATTGGCCAGTGTTCCGGTGGCCAGCGCCGATACGCCGTTACGGCCCATTTCCTGGAGGATCCGCGAAGCCAGGTAATAGGGGCTGACGCCGGCCCGGTTGCCGGCTTCGGCCAGAATGGCGGCATAATCGATGCCTTGCGCGTTGCCCGCCGCCATAAAGGTGCCTTGCAGCATGGTATCCAGGCCGGTGCGGGTGTGGGTGGCTGGATTGTAGGTCAGTTTCTCGAACTGGAAGACATCCGTGCTGTTCAGGAAATTGCGCGGATCGGCGAAATAAGCAATCACCTGGGTGGTCGCCGCCTTCCAGGATTTGCCGTCATAAACCGGGCTGCCAGGTTCGATCCAGGTGGCCGGGCTGTCCGAAGCGCTGACCAGACTGCGGTCTTTATAGTCCTGGGCAGCGATAAAGTCCGGCCAGGCCACGCCGGCCGGCGCCGCCAGAAACTGCCAGGCCGGATACAGGTCGTGGAGCAGCCAGAGCGGTGACCGGTAAGCCGGCGGGAATTGCTGGAGAGTGTTGTCATAGCCGCCGGAATGCGGCGGGCGCAATATGCTGACCTCATAGGTCCGTCGGCTGCCGTTAAAAGCGGTGACTGTCAGGCGCAGGCGATTCACGGACAAGGCCAGCGGCACCGTTTGGCCGGCCTGCAGGATCTGCGTCCCGCCGGTCTCCGTCGTCAGCTCGATCCGCAGCGCGGCGGCGCTGCCCTCCATGGCGACGGCGGATAATCGTAGCTGGCTGGTAGTCGGATCGACATACAAGCCATAGCGGGTGTCTTCAGCGTCGAATTTGCCGGCCATTGCTGCCGGCGTGCCGTCCGGCAGGGTCAAGGCCAGGCGGGCCAGGCGGCCGGTCGGATCATACAGCTTGTATTGGCTGGCATTTTGCCAGGTTTGACCGCCTTGTTCGTCTTGAATCAGGATTTTCTGGTCCTTGATCTCCAGCACGCCCAGCAGGCGGTTCGGTTCCTTGAGCGGCGCAGCTGCCGCCGGAGCTGCCGCCAGCCGATAACTCGAAGCTGTCCCTGCCGTGACGCAGACATAGCTCTCCGGGTCGGCAGTCCGGCCGCGCAGGGCGGCAGTCTGGCCGGACAGACCTTCGGCCGTGCTCAGGATTTCGCGATGCAAGTTCTGCAACCGCAGGCTGAGCGGCTGGTCGGCGCCGACGACGGTCAGCCGGGCCTGGCCGTCCCGCACCGGCAGCCGGTACCAGGCGGTTCCGTTGCCCGGTTGCCGGATGGATAGTACCTGGCCGCTTTGCAGCGGCGTCACTGTCGGGACGATATAAGATGACAGATCCTGCCAGCTGCCCCGGCCATCGCCGGTCAGGATCAGGAAAGCGAGGCTGTATCTGCCAGGCTGCTCCTGCCGGGTATCCCATTCCAGCGCATAAGTGTTCAGCAGCGTCGGGTCGGTACGGTCAGCTGGTTCCGACCGGCGCAGCTGACCGTCGGCAAAGAGCTTGAGACTGGCGTTGCCGCCGGTCAGGCGCACTTCCGCCGTAACCGGCAGCAAGCCGACAACTTCGGAACCGGCGGCCGGCCGATCGTTGGCCAGGGTCAAGGTCCGGAGCCTGGTCGCTTCCGCCGGCAAACGGATCCGGTCCGTCAAGCCGGCATCAGCGAGCAATTCATTCAAGTAGGCCAGCCGGCTGCCCGCCGCTGTGAGGCGGCTCATCGCGGCTGCCGAGTCAGCCGGATCCGGCGACCGGCCGGTCAGAACCTGGCTGGCGTCCCGGATGAAAGCCGGATCGTCGGGATTGCCGGCCAGATATTCCGGCGATACAAACAACCGCAGCAGATAATCGGCCAGACTGGCTTCGCCGGAGAGCAGACGGGCCTGCCAGGCGGTTGACGGCTGCGGCAGACCGATCAGGCTGCTGCCGCGGCTGACAATGCCGGAGACCATCCCGGTGTCCAGGATATCCTGGCTGGAGCGAAACCAGGTTTGATGCAGCCAGGCATAAATGGTGCCTAGAACGCCCATGACAAACAGAACCGCCACCAGGGCCAAGGCCTCGGCCGGACAGCGCCGCCGCCCGGCGGACGGCGGTTGGGCCGCCGATGGAGCGCGAAACGGCTCGGTCATTGCAATTCATCCAGGGACAGGCGAAAAGCCGGCAGGAAATGGTCCAGGAAATAGCGGACTTCCGGCAGCTCGGCCGCAACCTTCTCCAGGCTGTCCCAGGTTGACTCGGCGGCCTGGCGGAATTCGCTGTTGCCGGCCTTCCCTTCATCCAGGCACTTGATGTAGGCGCTGATGCGGTCGGCAGCCTTGACCAGCTGCATGGCCGCCCGCACGGCCGGATCACCGGCATCGGGCTCCAGCAGCGGCTGCCAGGCGGGTGCCAGGTCGTCCGGCAGCATGGTCAGGAGCTTGGCTGTCGCCACCGATTCGACCGCCTTGTAGGCATCGCGGATCGCCGGGTTGAAATACTTGACCGGCGTCGGCAGGTCTCCGGTCAGGATCTCGCTCGCATCGTGATAGATCGCCAGCAGGGCGACATGCTCCGCGTCGACGGGTACCCGGTCCGCCGCGAAATGCCTCTGCCGCAGCACAGCCAGCGCATGGGCGATGATCGCGACCTGCAGCGAGTGTTCCTGGATGTTTTCCGGCTCGGTGTTGCGCATCAGCCCCCAGCGGTTGATATAGCGCATCCGGTGCAGCATGGCAAAAAAGTTTTCGCTCATCGCGGTTTCCTTCCCGGTGCTATCAGAACCAGTAAATATCTTCAAAGCATTTGTTGGCAAAGGAATCGGACATGCCGGCGATATAGTCGGCAACTTTCTGAAGATCCGGCGTTTCCGGCGGGTAAGCCCGCTCGTCCAGGTAGCGGCAGAAGCCCCGATACACCCGGTTGTCGCTCGAAGCCAGCTTTTCCGGATCGGCCAACGCCTGGCTCAGAGCGTCAAAGAGGCCTTCCACAACATTGCAGGCCATCTTCTCGTAGCGATTGATCTTGTCCGACTTGTAGATGCGGGCGACATTCCCGCGCAACAGCTCTTCCATGCTTTCCCCGCGCTCGGGGCTGAGGATGATCGCGTCCTGGCCGCGGCTGTTGAAAATGATGTCCGTCACCAGCGTGTTGATGATCTGGCTGTTGGTGCGGCCCAGGGAAGTCTGGACCGCGGCCGGCATGTCCTCGAACTCCATGATCCCGGCGCGGGCGGCATCCTCGATGTCGCGGCCGATGTAGGCGATCTTGTCGGCCAGCCGGACGACGCAGCCCTCCAGGGTGGCCGGGAAGCCATGCCGCAGGGCGCTGGACGCCAGGTCTTCCGGCTGTTTGTCGCGGTCGGGCACCAGCCGACCCTCGCTGTATGTTTCGCCGCAATGGCTGGCGATGCCGTCGCGGACTTCAAAAGTCAGGTTCAGGCCATTGCCGTGGCGCGGCCGGGTGGCGAGTTGGTCGACTACCCGCAGGCTGTGGATCTCGTGCTGGAAAAAAAGGTCCGGCGAATGGCGGCGCAGGCAGGCATTCAGGGTCTTCTCCCCGCTGTGGCCGAAAGGGGCGTGACCCAGGTCGTGACCCAGGGCGATAGCCTGGATCAGGTCGGCATTCAAGCCCAGCGCCCGGCCGATCGTGTTGGCGATATAATTGACATAGATCACATGCTCCATGCGGGTGCAGATGTGGTCGTTCTGGGGGTCGAAAAAGACCTGGGTCTTATGGCGCAGGCGGCGGAAATCCATCGAGTAGATGATGCGGCCGGCATCCCGTTCGAAAACGGTCCGGACCGGACAGTGCTCTTCCG
>JAEXPB010000048.1 GCA_023438965.1 Bacillota bacterium
TGCAGCTCATACAGCAATTCATAAAGCAGTGATTGGCATTTCAGTACATAACCGGCTCCGCGACTGTTCCAGTAACGTTCGATGGCTTCGAAAAGGGGAACGAGCGTCGGCAGATTAACCGGGGCAATATGAAAAGGCGGAAAGGTGATATTTTCTTCAGCCAGATCAAAATTGATCGCCAGGCACTCGCCGAATTCACGATGACTGACATCGTAATCCGAGAATTTCGGCAGATAGAGAATCTCACGCGCCGGCACCACCAGGGTCGGACCGCCCAGAAAACGATATTCCTTGATGCCGCCGATCATATAGACCAAGCCATGCGAGCGGCGGTTCCGGTGACTGATGCGGCCGGCTTCGACCGGTACCACCATGGCCAGCACGATTTTTGAAATGTTAAAATCGTAATTCATGAAATCAAGCATATCATCACCATAAACATTATAGCATAAGTCGTTATCGACGATGAGCGAATAGATAAATTAGTTTTGAAAAGTCCAGATAATCCGGTTTGTCCATTGTCGGTAACCGCTTATCTGACCATAATAGGGATAGAAGTTGATTAAATCAATTTCAGATCGGGGATGACGACGATGTGGGACACATTTTACGCTGACCGTGCTAATTTGGCGAATAAGTACCACAAAACCAGCGAGCCGTTCAATGCGTTCAACCGAATGGCTTACCATGGCTATGACTATGATCCGGCAACCGGTTTTAGCGATGCGGAAATGCGTAGCGGGTTGGAGGACTTGGCCGGCCTGATCCGCGAACTGCCGCACCCGGTAGCCAAAGCCCACGCCGTGGCCTATGTGCTGGAGCATACCCGGATCGATGTCAATGCCCAGGATTATTTCGTCGGTTTATACAGCTGGAGCCGGGTGGCTAACGCCATCACGATCAGCCGCTGGGTTGACGAGGTCTTTACCAGCCATATTCCGGCTGCCGCGACCTTCATGAAAAAGCACAAGCGTGCCGGTACAGTGGACATGTGGGTGGACTACGACCACTCGGTGCCCGATTGGCAAGCCTTGATCCGACTCGGCTTCCCCGGCATTCGGGAGCGGGCGCGGGTGTACCGCCAGCGGCAGGCGGCCTTGACGCCGGAACAGGCGGCTTATTTTGCGGCGATTGAGATCGAGTATACCGCCATTCTGGACTTGATTGAGCGCCTTCGCCAATATGCGCTGACCCGGACGCACGCCAAGGCCCCGGCTGTCGCCGCCTGCCTGCAGCGGCTGCATGACGGTCCGCCGCAGAACACCTATGATGTCCTGCAGCTGATCTATCTCTATTTCATGATCTGCGAGTCGGTCGAAAGCTACCAGGTCCGTTCGCTCGGTAATGGCCTGGATGCCGCCATCGCACCGTTCTACCGGCAGGATCTGGCCAGCGGCGCATTCGGCAAGGAAGAACTGGACGTCTATCTGGCTTATTTCCTGATGCAGTTCAGCGCGATCGGCAATTACTGGGGCCAGCCCTTCTACCTCGGCGGTACCGGTCCCCAGGGTGAGACCCTGTACAATGAGGCCTCGTATGCCATTCTGGACGTGTATGACCGTATTAATATTTACAATCCGAAGGTCCAGCTGAAGATCAACACCAACACCCCCCGCCAGTTGCTGGAGAAAGTGCTGGACATGATCCGCAGCGGGCGCAGCAGCTTTGTCTTCCTGTGTGAACCGGGCATCATGCGCGCGATGATGGGTCTGGGCATGACGGAAGAGGAAGCCCGCACCTGCGATATCAAGGGCTGTTATGAATTTGCCGTGCGTGCCGGCGAGGTGTCCACAGCTCCTTTATATCTGAATCTCCTGAAGCCGGTCAGCCTGGTCCTGAACAACGGCGCAGACCCGATTACCGGCGAAACGGTCGGCCTGCGCACTGGCGACCTGGACGACCTCGCCACCTTTGACGATTTCTATCAGGCTTATCTAAAACAGCTGGCCTATATCCTGGACAGCGCGATGCAGGTGGCGGACCAGTTTGAACAATATCTCGAATTCATCAATCCGTCGCCGATGTTCTCGGCCACGATCGAGCATAGCCTGCAAACCATGCAGGATGCCTATGCCAGCGGCTCAAAATACAACAATACCGTCGTGCTGCATACGGGCTTCGCCAGCGCCGTGGATTCTCTGATGGCGGTAAAGAACCTTGTTTATGATGACCAGAAGACCAGCCTGGCCGAATTGCGGCAGGCGCTCCATGCCAACTGGCAAGGCCATGACCGTCTGCGGCTCCAGGCGATCCGCTGCCCGCATCAGTTCGGCAATAACGACGAAACCGCCGACCGTTACGCGACGGCGCTCTCGCGCTGGCTCTGCCTGAAAGAAAACCTGCGGCCGAACGCCCGCGGCGGTTTCTACAAGGCGGCCATGCACAGCGCGCGCCATTATCTCACGTTCGGCCCGCTCACCGAAGCGACGCCGGACGGCCGGCAAATCGGCGATGAATTGTCCAAAAACATTTCGCCGGCCATGGGTCGGGACAAGAATGGCGTGACCGCCCTGGTTCACTCGGTAACCAAGCTGGACCCGTCCCTCTATACCGAAGACTTCTGCCTGGATGTCATGCTGCATCCTTCGGCGACCAGCGGCAGCGAAGGCCTGTCGGCGATGAAGGCCGTCCTGGATACCTACATGGCCGGCCACGGCCTGGCGATCCAGTTCAATGTCTTCGACACCCAAACGCTGCGCGACGCGCAGGCGCACCCGGAAAAATACAGCAATCTGCAAGTGCGGGTCTGCGGCTGGAATGTCCTTTGGCACAACCTAAGCCGCGCCGAGCAGGAAGCGTACATACTGCGCTGCGAGAATATCCGGTAGCCGCCTGGGAATCAACGTTCGATCCAATATCCGGTATAATTGCATTATAGTGGATTGAGGAGGGCGTGTTGATATGACTCAGCAATTTCGCCGCTACACAGGGCAGGCTGGCTACGGGCCGGACTATTATGAACTGTCCGGCTTCCTTTACCGCATCTCGGGCAAGGAGGAAAAGATTGGCTTGCTCGAATGGGTTTTCTGGGAATGGCAGCATGCCCGGTCGCGCTCTGCACTGACCGTGAGCATCGGCATCTTCGTCCGGCGATGCAGTTTATAAATCATGGTATTGATACAATGAGATTTTTCATCGAAGGACAGGGGGGAGGGGGTTGCATTCAAATTTCGTCTTTTCAGAACAATCATTGCTTGTTTTTGAGGATCTCCGTTATATGCTTCCTCGACTCATTATTCACCTTGTGAAGAACGTGCCAGGCTAATCGCTTCATTCCATTAGACTAAGTTGCTTTTACTTTGGCATTCTAACCCTAGCAGGCAGGGATCATATTCATATTGACTTCAGCCATAGGGATGCTATACTTAATAGAGAATAAGTATCAAATGATACCAGATCGAGAGGGCAGCTTTTGACTAGTGGAACACGTATTGAAACAGAGGTTGAAATAGATGCTTATATTGCCAGATTGAAATATGCACTTGCTAATGGCGCTAGTGTAATATTTCAGGAAAAGCGACAAGTTGATAATGGCAGAGATATACAGTATAGCAATAAATTTACAATAGCTGACTTGTTCCCTGACGATGATCCAGTTACTGTCTTAAAACGTGAACTTATGACATTATCAAAGAAAGAATATCTACAGACTGTTAAAGATTCAAATTTCCCAAAACGATCAGAGATGCGGGAGTTTGGCAAATTGTATAACGGGAATGCAGAGGTTTATATTAAAATAAGGGTAGAATTGCTGGACCCAATACGCGGAGGCACAACTACGACATTTGTGATGTCATTTCATTATTCGACGGTACCTTTCAAAGATAGGTGTTTTCCGTACGGTAATAAGTAAAGGGGAGAAATAAAATGGAAACACTAAAAAAAGAATATAAATTATGCATGAGCTGTATGGAAGAACACGAAGTCAGTACTGTTAAAGTTCGGGAAAGCAACACATTCAAAGGCCAAGTCGTGGAGTATGATGCAATCTATGAATACTGTGATGTGGCAGATGAATATATCACAACCGAAGATATGATTCGAAGAAACGATATTTCCTTTAAGGATGCCTATCGGCGCTTGCTTGGGCTTCTTACTTCGAAGGATATTAGTGTGATTCGCGAAAAGTATGGAATAAGTCAATCAGACTTATCTATACTTTTAGGTTTAGGCGCAAAGACCATTACAAGATATGAAGGTTCACAAGTGCAAGATGCTGGATATGACGTAATGCTACGAAAACTCAATGAAGATCCAGAATGGTTTCTTTCACTGCTAAATAGTGCCAGAGAAAAATTTGCATCCTCAGTGTTTCGGAAGTATCATCAGAAAGCTTCTGATATATTTGCCGAGAGCAAAGATATGTATTGTAGAAAATCAATTTATGCTGCTTATGCAAACATTTGCGACATCGATGACTGCTGCGGTAATACAGAACTTGATCTGGATAAAACAATTGAAGTGATAAGCTATTTTGCAAACTCGGATTTGGTCTCTTATCTTTTCAAAGTCAAATTAATGAAGATGCTCTGGTATGCTGATGCGCTTTCTTATAAACGCCTTGGAAAGGCTATTACAGGGCTAGCATACAGCGCGCTTCCTATGGGTGCTGTTCCAATTGGACATGAATCAATTATCGGTCTTAAAGGTATTATTTACGAAGAAATCGATTTTGACGATGGAGTAGGTTATCATTTTTTGCCAGTATGCAATTTTATACCAAAGTTATTAAGCGAAAATGAAATTTCAATTCTTGATATGATTATTGCGAAATTTGGATTTGCTAAAAAAAATGATATTATTAAAGCAATGCATGAAGAACGAGCCTATATAGAAACTGCTACAAGAGATATTATTCAGTTCCAATATGCGAAATATTTAAAAATAGATTAATCTAGCCTTGTTTGGAGACGGGTTGCGGGTTCTGCTTCCGGCTGACCAGATAGCTTCGCGCCATGAACCAGGAAACGATGCCGCCGATCACATTGAGCATGAGATCATCGATGTCGATCACGCGGTGATCGCTCCTGGTCAAGATGATCAACAAAAACTGGAAGATCTCGGCGCCCGTGGCAATCAATACGATCATGATCAGGCATTTCCTTACCCGCTGCGGGAAGCGAACCGCCAGATAGAGTGATAAAGGAACGAATAGCATGAGATTACCGAGGACATTTTGGATCATATGGCGATAACTGCCACTTGATATCGCATCCTTCACGGCGGTCTGGATGCTCCGAAGTGGAATCAGATTCAAATGGAAGTTTAGGTCGCGGATTGGTTTGACATCAATTTCCAAGGGAAAATAGAGCAGCCCGATGACTAAATGGACATACGCAATAAAAACGATATCCAGCAGGAAGAAACGCCTCCGGCTTGTCCCGCCGGAGAAGAAGCGGGCTGCCCAGTAGATGATCAGTGTGATCATGAATGGAATAATCAGGGCTCCGGTATCAATACCGATCATTTCATGCTCCTGTCTGCAAAACAGGAGAACCGATTGCTCGATTCTCCTGTTGAGTTTCGCCCGAGGACCAGCCCGGCGCAGATTCTTCCTCCATGACTAGGTGAGACCAGAAATTGGAGCCGGGCATCCGCAGGGCGCAGCCCGAGGACCAGCCCGGCGTAAATATAAGTACCTTGTAAACACTAAATACTATATTTATCGCCGGTCTGCTGCGGGCAGGACTTCGTTGTCGTCAATCGGAATACAACCAGTATTCCTCATTCCTCCGCCTTGTCCTGTGCGCAGCATTTCCGGCGATATTCCATAGCTTTAGTGTTTGCAAGGTACTGGTCTCACCCGTTGGCCTTTTTAATGTCCGCGTGGTATTCCTGCAGTGACTTGAGCTGGTGCCGGTCCGGGCCGTCGGCACGGGCGGCGGCAATGCCGCGGGCACTGGCCAGTGCGGCGGTCATCGTCGTAATATAGGGGATCTTCATGCGGATCGCGGTCTTGCGGATGTAGGAGTCGTCATAGGAGCTCTGCTTGCCGGCGGCGGTGTTGATCACCAGGTGGATTTCCCGGTTGGTGATACTGTCGACAATGTTCGGGCGCCCTTCGTACAGCTTCTTGATTTCCTCGGCGTCAATGCCGTGTTCGGCGAAATAGCGGCAGGTGCCGGCTGTCGCGCGGATCCGGAAGCCGAGGGTGGCGAACTCGCGGGCGACGTCCAGCGCGGCTTCCTTGTCGCGGTCGTTGACGCTGATCAGGACGGTGCCGGTGAGCGGCAGGGCGGACTGGGTCGCTTCCTGCGCCTTGTAATAAGCCAGGCCGAAAGAATCGGCCAGCCCGAGTACTTCACCGGTGGAACGCATCTCCGGGCCAAGCAGCGGGTCGACTTCCGGGAACATGTTGAACGGGAAGACGGCTTCCTTGACGCCGAAATGCGGGATCTTGCCGGCCTTGAGCGCCATGGCGGAAGCCGGGCGGCCTTCGGCGGCGTCCATCATGAACCCGGTGGCGATGCGGGCCATCTGGATGTTGCAGACTTTGGAAACCAGCGGCACGGTGCGTGAGGCGCGGGGATTGGCCTCGAGGACATAGACCTTGCCGTTTTCGATCGCGTATTGCATGTTCATCAGGCCGATGACCTGCAATTCGCTGGCGATTTTCTTGGTGTAGTCGACGATGGTCGCCAGATTGTCCGGCGTGATGCTGATCGGCGGGATGACGCAGGCCGAGTCGCCGGAGTGGATGCCGGCCAGCTCGATGTGTTCCATGACCGTCGGGACAAAGGCGTCGTGCCCGTCGGCGATGGCATCGGCCTCGCATTCCAGGGCGTGGTTCAGGAAACGGTCGATCAGGATCGGCCGGTCCGGCGTGACGCCGACGGCGGCGGCCATGTAGCGGCGGAGCATCTCTTCGTCGCGCACAATCTCCATGCCGCGGCCGCCCAGGACATAGGAGGGGCGGACCATCAGCGGGAAGCCGATGCGGGCGGCGATGGCCAGCGCCTCGTCGACGTTGACGGCCATGCCGGATTCCGGCATCGGAATATCGAGTTTCTCCATGATCTTGCGGAACTGGTCGCGGTCTTCGGCCAGATCGATCGTCTCCGGCGTCGTGCCGAGGATGCGCACGCCGGCCTTGGCCAACTCGCCGGCGATGTTCAGCGGCGTCTGGCCGCCGAACTGGACGATCACACCCAGCGGCTTTTCCTTATTATAAATGCTCAGGACATCCTCGACGGTCAGCGGCTCGAAGTAGAGCTTGTC
>JAEXPB010000102.1 GCA_023438965.1 Bacillota bacterium
CCTGCTGGGCTTCCAGGCCAACCGGCCGGAGTTCTTCGATCGGGTCAAATTCATGCTGGAGAAGGCGGGATTACCCGGCAAGAACATCCAGTTCGAGCTGAGCGAGGCCCAGCCGCTCGATGCGACCGGCGAAGCCAACCTGATCCGGCTGCACAATGAGCTGGGCATTCCGCTGGTCCTCGGCAATTTCGGCACCGGCTATTCCAATATCGACCTGCTGCGGCGCATCCCCTTCGAAATGCTGGAGCTCAGCAACGAGTTCACAGCCGGCATTACCGCCTTCCAGCGTGAACACAAGCTCTCGGTGGCCATCCTGCAAATGGCCCAGGTCCTGAACATTACTGTCTGCGCCAAGGGCATCGAGAACGCCGAGCAGATGGAACTGCTCGAGGAAGCCGGCTTCTTCAAGGGCCAGGGCTACCTGATCGGGCGGCCGATGCCGCTGGATGAGCTGGAGGCCTTCATCCGCAAATATGCCAATGTCGACAAGAAACCGCCGGCGACGATCAAGCCGATTGTGGCGCACCAGCTGGACTCGATCCTCAAGACGCCTGCTTCAGCATTCTAAGGCGTTGTAAAGAAACTAGTTGTTCTTTTCCGCAAAAAAATGACTTATCTGGGCATTTTTTTGCGGAATTCATAGAACAAGTTGTTTCTTTACAAATGCTGACCAGTTCGCCCAGGCGGGGCGGCTTGCCGTACATCAGCACGCCCAGGCGGTAAATCCGGCTGGCCAGCCAGCCGGTGCCGGCAATGGTCAGCAGCATGATCACAACGGACAGGACAACCTGGCCTAATGGCACATCGGTCATGCAGAGGCGCACGAACATGGCCATCGGCGAGAAGAACGGGACAAAGGACAAGACCCGCAGCCAGGCGGCATCCGGTGTGATCATGCCGAACATCGACGTGAACATGGCGGCCATGATCAGCAGGATCAGCGGCATGATGCTGGTGTTGATGTCTTCGGTCCGGCTAGCCAGCGAACCCAGCGCGCCATACAGGAAGGCGTACATGAAATAGCCGGTCAGGTAGAACAGGACCGTATAGAACACAATATGCGGAGGCATCTGGAAAATCGTCCGGATAAAGGGAATGTCCGACCAGCTGCCTTCGTTTATTTTATAGGCGCCGGCCGCCGCCAGCAGCAAGACGCCGATCTGGGCCAGGCCGGCCAGCCCGGAACCGATGACCTTGCCGAACATCAGGCTGAGCGGATCGGCCGAGGTGATCAGCATCTCCATGGCCCGGTTGCTCTTTTCCGAGGCGACGGAGGACGCGACCAGCTGGCCGTACATCATGACGGTCATATAAAGCAGAAACAGCAGCAGATAGGTATAGAAATAAGTCTGCGCCATGGTCTTGCCGCTTTCTTCGACCGTCTCGACCTGCTTCATCTGCGGCTCAGCCAGAATGGCGGCAATCGCGACCTGGTCAAGTCCGGCCTTCTGCAGGCTCACCGTGCGGAAATAGGCGGCCAGGATGCTCTGCAGGCTACCGGCCAGCGTATCCATGCCGGCCCGTTTGACGATATAGGTATATTGGTTCGGACGCTCGATCAGGAGCGCGGCCTTGGCCAGCCCGTCGCGGATCTGCTGGCGGACTGCATCCAGGCTGGCGGCCGGATCGAGCTGCCACCGCTCAGCGGGCAGCGCCGCTTGCAGGAAATCCAGACTGCCCAGCTGGCCGGTCTGGTCCAGGACATGGATCACCTGGGCCGGATCATCCGGATCGGACGGGGAGGGGGCGGCGACACCCAGGCTGCCGGCCAGGCGGATCAGCGCCGGCACGCTCAAACCGATGAACAGCAGGACGACCAGGGTGATCGTGATGCCGACATAGACCTTGTTGCGTAGGTAACCGGCGAATTCGTAGTTGACGACGGTGCGGAACTGCCGGCCTTTATGCTTCATTTTCAAGATGGTCACCCACTTTCGCGACGAAAATCTCTTCCAGACTTGGTTCAACGACGGTAAACCGGGCGATATCAGCCTGACGGGCGGCCAGGGCCTGGAAAAGGACCAGGCGGTCGGCCGGATTGTGCAGCCGGAGGATGCAGCCATCGGCGACGGGCTGGATACCCATGATCAAGGCCTGCAGTTCCGGCGCTTCACCCAGCAGCCGGACCAGCCGTTCGGCGGCGGTCGCCGGATCGCTGTCCAGGCTGACCAGCAGGCGGTCGCGACTGAAGCTGCGCTTGATGTCGCGGATCGATCCCTGCAGAACAATCTGGCCTTGGTCCAGGATAGCCACCTGGTCGCAGAACTGCTCGACATAATTCATCTGGTGGCTGGAGAAGAAGACCACCTTGCCCTGGGCGACCTGCTCGTTGACAATTTCCTTCATCAGCTGGGCGTTGACCGGATCGAGCCCGCTGAATGGCTCATCCAGGATGATGATGTCCGGTGCGGCCAGCAGGGCAACGGCCAGCTGGATCTTCTGCTGGTTGCCCTTGCTGAGCGTTTCCAGCTTCTTGTCGAGGTATTCGCCCAGGTCCAGGCGTTCCAGCCAGTACTGCACAGACTTCAGCGCTTGCGCCCGGCTGAGGCCGCGCAACTGGCCAAGATAGACCAGCTGGTCCCGGATGCGGACCTTGGGGTAGAGACCCTTCTCTTCCGGTAAATAACCGATTTGCACATCGGATTGGCTGATCGGGGTTCCATCCAGCAGGACCTGGCCGTCATCCGGCGGGAAAACCTGCATGATGATGCGGATCGTCGTGGTCTTGCCGGCGCCATTGCGGCCCAAAAGCCCGAGGGCGGCACCGCTGGCGGCCTGGAAGCAGACGTCGCGCAGGACCTGCTTCGGGCCGAAGCTTTTTTGGAGATTCAGGATTTCCAGTTGCATGAGCTTACTCCTTGCTGTTGTTTATGATGGGGCGGTCCGGCCAGCCGCCCGGCAGGCGGACGGCGTCTGCCGGTAGACTTTCCGGAACGCGCGGTTGAACGTCCGGATGCTGTCGAAGCCATTATCCAGGGCGATGGCCAACATGGTCTGGCCGGTCTGGCTGATTGCCTGGCGGGCGGCAGCCAGACGCAAGCGGGTCAGGTAATCGATCAGGGTCATGCCGGTGGCGGCTTTGAACAGCCGCGAGAAATGGGCGACGCTCAGATTGTAGCGAGCGGCGATATCCGCCCGGGACAGGGGTTCGCGGTAATGCTCCTCCAGATGCGCCAGAATGGCCTGGATGGTTTGGAAACCCTTCGCCCGGGACAGCAGGCCGGCCGGCTCGCGGCGGACCGCCGGGTCGGGCCGGTTCAGGACGGCAAAGAACTGACGGAGCAACCCAGAGGCTGCCAACTCAAAAAATGGTTGCCGCTCCTGCATTTCGGTTACCAAAAGGGCAGCCAGACCGGTGAGTTGGACCAGTCGTTCGCCGGCAGCGATTGTCCAAAGCGCGGACTGGGCCAGCAGCTGCCGATCAAGGAATTCTGTCGCGAAAATGAGCATAAAGCCATCCGCATCGCCGCAACGTTCATAATAATGGATGTCCAGCGGCGCAACGAGCACGATCTGACCGGCCGTCAAGGTCAGCAGCTGGTTATTGACGCCGATACGCAGCTGACCGGCTGTGAGGAAGATCAACTCGGCCTCGGCGTGCCAATGGGCGAGAAAATCCAGTCCTCGCGTCCGCGCGGCACGCAGGTGACAAGTGTCGAGGTAGATCCGCTGTTCGTGGAAGGCCCGCATGCGTTCAACCGGCTCCTCATCCAAAATGATCCAAACTGTCCATAGGATATCATGTTTTGGCGAGATCTGGCAATTGGCGGACGCTACAATGAAAATAAATACATTTGGCTGAGGAGGGTGATCCAATTGCGTCAAGCATTAATCGTTCAAGGTGGCTGGGAAGGCCATGAACCCGTGCAGGTTGCCGACATCTTTGCCCGTGTCCTGCGGGAGGAAGGCTTCGCGGTCCGCATCTCGGATACGCTGGACAGCCTGCTGGATACGGAATACCTGCAATCGCTCCATTTGCTGGTGCCGGAGTGGACCATGGGCAAGATCACCCGCGAACAGTGCGCCGGCGCCAGCCAGGCTGTCGCATCCGGGGTTGGCCTGGCCGGCTGCCATGGCGGCATGTGCGATTCATTCCGCGAGGATGTGACCTGGCAATTCATGACCGGCGGCCAGTGGGGCGCCCATCCGGGCAATGACGGGACGCCATACCAGGTCAACATCCGCGCGGTGTCCAATCCGATCACCGAGGGCCTCCGGGATTTTGCCGTGCGCAGCGAACAATATTATGTCCATGTCGATCCGGCGGTCGAAGTCCTGGCGACCACGCTGTTTCCCAATCCGACGGTCCGCGGTTACAGCATGACCAATCCGCTGACCGCCGTACCGGTGGTCTGGACCAAATTCTGGGGCCATGGCCGCGTTTTCTATAATTCGCTCGGCCATCACGCCGACATCTTCAATCAATATGAACCGCTGGAGCTGATGCGCCGGGGTTTCCTCTGGGCGGCGGCCGGGCGGGACCGGGCTATTCAAATGGGCTTGACCCTGGCCGATTTCCAGAATCCGGAGGTGAAAGCATGAGCCGGACCAAGATCGGTGTCATCGGCTGCGGCAACATCAGCAGCATTTATCTGGAGAATCTGAACCAGAAATTTACGACCGTCGAAATTGCGGCGGTCGCCGATCTGATCCCCGAGCGGGCGCAGGCGCAGGCCGCCAAATTCGGCGTTGCGCGGGCAGTCAGTGTGGCGGAACTGCTCGCCGACCCGACCATTGAAATCGTCCTCAACCTGACGATCCCCAAGGCCCATTACCAGGTCTGCCGTCAGGCGCTGGAGGCCGGCAAGTCCGTCTATGTCGAGAAGCCGCTGTCGATCAGCCTGGCCGACGGCCGCGACCTGCAAGCGCTGGCAACAGCGAAAGGCCTGCTGCTGGGCGGCGCGCCGGACACCTTCATGGGCGCCGGCATCCAGACTTGCGTCGATCTGATCCAGAGCGGCGCTATCGGGCGCCCGATCGGCGCCACCGCCTTCATGACCTGCCATGGCCATGAGAGCTGGCATCCGGATCCGGAATTTTACTACCAGGTCGGCGGCGGCCCGATGTTCGACATGGGGCCGTACTACCTCACCGCCCTGTTCGCCCTGCTCGGACCGGCCCGCCGGGTCACCGGCAGCACGGCTGTTTCCTTCCCGCAGCGGACCATCACCAGCGAAAAGAAGCGGGGTACGGTCATCGACGTCGAAGTGCCGACCCATGTCGCCGGCGTGATCGATCTCCAGAGCGGTGCGATCGCCACCATCCTGACCAGCTTCGATGTCTGGGCGGCCGAATTGCCGCGCATCGAGATCTATGGCAGCGAAGGCACCCTGTCCGTGCCGGATCCCAACACCTTCGGCGGGCCGGTCCGCCTGCGCCAGGCCGGGCAGAAGGCTTTCGAGCCGGTCGAAGTCGTCCGCCCCTACGCGGGCAACAGCCGCGGCCTTGGCGTCGCCGATCTGGCCCGGGCCCGCCGCGCCGGACTGCAGGATCACCGGGCGTCCGGCGCGCTCGCGCTGCACGTGCTGGAAGCGATGCACGGTTTCCATATTGCGTCCGACACCGGCTGCCATTACTCCATGCAGAGCACCTTTACAGCGCCGGCGGCGGTCGACCCGGACTATCGGTACTGAGAATAACCTGGACCGATCGGAATCTGAATCTGATCTTCTGCGTCTGATCAAATCATTTAGCTGCCCTGCAGGCCGTCTGCCGCAGGGCGGCTTCTTTTAATCTTCGGACGGACGCTTCCATGGAATAATGTCGGCTGGCCTTATCTTCCGGCCGGCCATGACCTATAATGAAATCAGGAAGGCACCGCAGATCCGCCAGATTGAAGGAGTGATCGTATGGCGCGTTTTCTTGAAAAGCGAAATATCCTGGCTCTGGTTCTCGTCCCGCTCGGTGTGCCGCTGATGTTTTTTATTTTCTTCCTGTATTCCGCGCTGCTGACCAAGCCCGCCGATTATCTGCGCAGCGACTTGGGTTGGGAAGGACCGTGGTCCGCCATCCTGATCGACATCGTGGGTGTCGTGATCCTGCTGGTCATCACGGCATTGCTTTTCCGGTCCCGGATCCCTGACCTGGCCAAAGCGATCATCAGCATCCTGCCGACCATTGCCCTCCTGTTGGTGGCTATGGACCGGCGCTGGCTGCTGGTTTCCTATATCATCGACGTTGGACTCGTACTGGCCATCCTTTTGTACTATTGGAAAAGCAAGCGGCCTTGGTTCTTCTATTACGCCACGATCCTGACTGCGCTTTTCCTGTTGGCTATGGAGATTTTCCAGATCGAGATCTGACCGGAGATGGACGGACATGATACAATAGGAAAGACGACCTTTCCGACCGGCCCGGTCTGACCGGCCCCTGCGCAAAGGAGCAGCATTATGTCCGGATATATCCTGGTTCTCAACTGCGGCAGTTCTTCCGTCAAGTTCAACCTGTTCGAGCTATTGTCCGGCAACACCCTTCAGCCCTACCTGGCGGGAATCGCCGAAGAAATCGGCTCAGTCAGCAAAAGCCGGCTCAAGTACGAACACTGCGGCGACAAGCAGGCACTGGCCAAGCCGCTGGTCAGCCATGGCGAAGCTTTGCGCAGCATTTTCGACCTTTTCAATCATCTGGGGATCGACAAGCAGATGATCCTCGCCGTCGGCCATCGCGTTGTCCATGGCGGTGACCGCTATAGCGCCAGCGTGCTGGTCGACCAGCATGTCCTGCAGACAATCCGCAACCTGATCCCCATTGCCCCACTGCATAATCCGCCCAATCTGACCGGCCTCGAGGAGAGCATCCGGCTGCTCAAGAATGTGCCGCAAGTCGCGGTCTTTGACACGGCCTTCCATGAAACGCTGCCGGAGTATGCCTACCGCTACGCTATTCCGGCCAAATGGTACGAACAGTATGGCGTCCGCAAATACGGCTTCCACGGCACGTCGCACATGTATGTCGCCAAGCGGGCCGCCCGCCTGCTGGGCATTCCCTTCCGCGATTTCTACGGCATTACCGCCCATCTGGGCAACGGCTGCAGCATCACCAAAGTCTGCGGCGGCCGCTCGCTGGACACCAGCATGGGCTTCACGCCGCTGGAGGGCGTCGTCATGGGCACCCGGTCGGGCGACATCGACCCGGCGCTGATCCCCTATGTCGCCAACTGCCTGGCCGGCGAGCAATCGATCAGCCAGGAAAAGGCCTTTGAATGCGTCATGACCGCCCTGAACAAGGAGAGCGGCCTTAAGGCGCTCTATAACACAAACATGATGCAGGAAATCCGGGCCCGGGCGGAAGCCGGCGATCTGGCCGCCCAAACCGTGATCGATATTTACGCTTACCGGATTGCCAAGTATATTGGCCAATACTGGGCGACCATGCCGCGGGCCGACGCGCTGGTTTTCACGGCCGGCCTGGGCGAGAATGAGGGCCACGTCCGGCGCAAGATCCTCAACTGCCTGGAAAATCTGGTTTTCATCGTTGATGAGGCCGGCAACGCGTGCCGCGGGCAGGAGGTTGTCATCGGCCGCAGCGACATCAAACCCGGCCGGCCGCTGGTTGCGCTGGTCATCCCGACCAACGAGGAACTTGTGATCGGTTACGACACCCTGTATCTGGGACATCTCCGGCAGCAGCTGCCGGACATCTATCCATTTGAGCAATAAGCGGGAGGACAGAATTATGGCCAAGTCAATCGTGGACAAGCTGATGATCCAGGGCCGGGTCGCCATCGTCACCGGCGGCCATTCGGGGATCGGGCGCGGCATTGTCGAGGCGCTGGCGCAGGCCGGCGCCAACATCGTCATCGTCGGCCGCCGCACGGAACTGGGCGAACAGGCGGCCCAGGCTGTCCGGGCCGCCAACGGCGTCGAGGCGATCTTCATCACCGCCGACATCACCCAGCCGGACGACATCCGGAGGATTGTCGACGAAACCATGCAAAGATTCGGCCAAATCGATATCCTGGTCAACAATGCCGGCATCTGCCATCA
>JAEXPB010000243.1 GCA_023438965.1 Bacillota bacterium
TCATCAATCTGGTCAGTGCCGCGCTGCTGCCGGCAACCGATTTCTGCGGGGTGAAGTCCGGCCGCGATTTGGATAAATTTGCGGTCTGCGGTTTGACCGCGGTGCCGGCTGCCGGTCTGCAAACCGCGCCGGCCGTGGCGGAAAGTCCGCTGACCTTGTCCTGCCGTGTACGGCAGGTTCTGGAGCTGGGTACGCACGACTGCTTCATCGCCGAAATTGTTGCCGCCGAAGCAGCCGCCGGACTGATGGACGCCCAGCAGCGCCTGCAGCTGGAAAAGGCGGACTTGGTTGCTTACAGTCACGGCGATTATTTCCGGTTGGGTGAAAAGCTGGGCTTTTTCGGTTACTCGGTTGCCAGCGAAGAAGTCCTGGCCCGCCGGATGCCCCGCCGCCAGCCGCTTCTACACAAGCCGGCCGGCCAGCCTCATCGGCGCCGGACCAGCGGGCGGGGCAAGGAAGCCGGGCAATAACCGGCAGGGCCCCATGAACCGGGCGCTGGGACGGGCCACTAATTTCAAAAAATAACGGCGACTGGTTCGCACCCGTCGCCGTTTGGTTTATGTATAGCAATGGAAATAGAAGGCTGATCAGGCTTTGGTGGCCAGAACCTTCTTCAGGTTGGCCCAACGCGGCAGGCCATCCACAATTGCGATTTTGGACTCGCCCTGGATCAGCGGCAGCGCATAATCGATGAAGCCCTGGTTGACGAAGTTGCCTTCGGCATTGATCCATTCGCGCGGGACCTTCTTCTCGGTGTTGGCGACTTCGCTCAGCGGCACCAGTTTGATCTCGCACTTGTACGGGCCGCTTTCCGGACGCTGGAAGCCGACCATGAAGTCGGTCATGCCGTCAACGGCGCAACGGACCGCGGTCTGGCCGGAGAGGAAGGATTCTTCGACATCGGTCGTGGAAGCCAGGTGAGCGGCGCAGCGCTGCATCAGGGACAGCTCGATGCCGCGGACCTTGCAACCGATTTCCTTTTTCAGGTAATTGGCCAGCACGGCGGCGGTGCCGCCCATCTGCTTGTGGCCGAAAGCGTCGATCGAGACTTCGCCGACCAGCTCGGGGATGTACTTGCCGTCTTTGGTCTTTACGCCTTCGGAAACCGCGATAATGACTTTTTTCTCTTTCTCGTAAATGCGGCGGACATCCTTGAGCATGACATCCAGGTCAAAGTCGATTTCCGGCAGGTGGATCAGGTCGGGGCCGGCGCCCTTGAAGGCGGCGAGAGCGGCCGAGGCGGTCAGCCAGCCGGCGTTGCGGCCCATGATCTCGATGACGGTGATCATGCCGGTGTCATAGACGCGGGCGTCGAGGTAGACTTCCATGCAGGTGGTGGCGATGTATTTGGCGGCGGAGGCAAAACCCGGGCAGTGGTCCGTACCCCAGAGGTCGTTGTCGATCGTCTTCGGCACGCCCATGACCCGGCACTCGTAGCCGGACTTCTGCATATACTTGGAGATCTTGTTGCAGGTGTCCATGGAGTCGTTGCCGCCATTGTAGAAGAAGTAGCGGATGTTGTATTTCTTGAAAACTTCGAGCATGCGCTTGTAGTCGGTGTCATCCACTTCGGCTTTGGCCAGCTTGTAGCGGCAGGAACCCAGCGCGGATGACGGCGTGGTCTTCAGCAGTTCCAACTCGGCGGGATCTTCCTGGCCGATATCGTAAAATTTCTCGTTCAGGATGCCCACGATGCCATTGGCAGCGCCATAAACCTTTTCAATCACGCCGGTCTGGCGCAAAGCCTCGGTGAAAACGCCGGCAGCACTGGCATTGATGACCGATGTCGGTCCGCCGGACTGTCCGAAAATCGCATTGCCTACTAATTTGCTCATGATAATTCCTCCTGTATCTCATATGGGTCCCGGGTCAAGATATGCATAGCAGATATATGATAGCATTTCACCCCAGCCCGATCAAGATGAAAATACAGGGAAGAACCAGATGACCTGCGTCGGCTTGTCCTCGGGCGGCGCCCTGCGGATGCCTTCCTACGGTCACTGGTTCTTCCAAGAATTACTGAGGTAGACCTGCGTCGGCTTGTCCTCGGGCGGCGCCCTGCGGATGCCTTCCTACGGTGCGAGAAGGCCATACACGAGCATGTCCCGGTACCGGCCGCGGCGCAGGACATGTTGCTTCAGGCGTCCTTCCAGCTGGAAACCCAGTTTTTCAAACAAGCGTATGGACGAGGTGTTGTCTTCGATGATCCGGGCCCAGATCCGATGCAGGCCAAGCTCTTCAAAAGCATAACTGATCAGGAGATTCAAGGCTTCGCCGGCCAAACCGTGCCCCCGGTCGGGGATCGATGTCAGGGCGATGCCGATTTCAGTATGTCCGTTTGGCCAATCCAGGCCGTCCAGATTGACCAGTCCGATCAAGCGGTCTTGAAAACGGATCGCAAAAACGAAATTCTCGAGGCCGTCATTCCAATCGGCCAGCAAGAGCTTAAGCTGATTGGCGTTCAGCGGCCGTGCAGTCGTCGGGATATAATAGGTCAGGGAAGCGATGTCCTGGAAAAAAGGCTGCAGCGCAGGCAGATCGGCTTCTTCCAATGCTGTCAGGTCCAGGCGCTGGCCATGCAGCGGCAGTTTGTCGCGTGGATCGATAACCGGCATAAAATCCCTCCTTTTTCATTCAGTATACCCTGTGGCCAAGCTGCTGAAAAGGGCAGTCCGGACAGTGCCGGCATATCATCCCGATATCAGCTATGAGATGGATGAATATTATTAAAATATGGCCAAAATCAAAAAAATCTGCTTGTTTTGGAAAAGGAATAGGATATAATTAATTATGATTATATTATAATTGTCTGATTGGCGAAAACCGCCCTTCCGACAGTGACAGCCGTCAGGAACACAGGGGGTGAGTGACATCGGAAACTGGCAGGATCAGTCTTTATAACAATAACCCGGTCCAGATTCTCAGATTATAATTGTAGTCAGCGTTGATAAGGAGATTTTATTGATGAAACAGCATGCTTTTCGTAAAATGAAATTATCTGTATCACTGGTTCTGGTTCTGCTTTTGATGATCAATGGTTTTCCCATGCTGATATCGGCAGCTTCGGATAATCCGACGGCTATGACTTCGAGTCAGCTTCCCGCGGTTGTTTCGCCGTCGCCGACAGCGATCGACCCGGCGTTTGTCAAGGCCCAGATAGCCGATCTGAAAGGTGCGGCATCGGATCCGTCAACCGCGGGCATCCAGTCGATACCTTTGGTTGATTTTGATGAAACCGAGCCTAACGATTCGTTTGCCAGTTCCAACCTGATCAATGGCAATTACAGCGGCACGCCGGCGTACCGCTTTTATGGCCAGATCAACGACCGGGCAAACGATATCGATACCTACCAGTTTTCAATCACCAAGCCGGGCCGGCTGTCTATATTGCTGATCTGGGTTGGCAATTACGTCGACTATGGTTATGAGGATGCTTTGGATCTTCGCGTGTATAACAAATATGGCAACGTGATCCGATACGCAAGCACGGTCACCTACAACGACGGTACGAAGGCGCGCTTGATTCAAATGGACTTGCCTGAAGCTGGCGTCTACTATTATTCGATCGCTGCCACGACCCTTTACGGTGACATGTTCGTTGACGAGTATTACGGCGGCTTGCTGCTGTTCGAACCGTTCGTCACCGTGACGTTTGATAGTCAGGGCGGCAGCTCGGTTGAACCGGCCAACGCTGCAGTGAATAATACAATGAGTGCACCTACCAGTCCA
>JAEXPB010000244.1 GCA_023438965.1 Bacillota bacterium
CCCTTGAATTGATGAAACGGGCAGAAGCCGGCGGTTATGCGATTCCGGCCTTCAATGCCTACAACCTGGAGACTTTAGGCAGCGCAATGAATGCCGCGACGGCCTGTCAGGCCGGCATCATCGTTCAGATTTATGACCGCCTGTTCGAAGATGGCGGGTTGGGCAGCCAGCTCTGCCGCGCCGCTTGCCAGATGGCCGGCGAAACGGCGCTGCCGATCGCGGTCGGCCTGGATCATGGCGCCAGCTACCGAACGGTGGCCCGCGCTCTGCGGGCCGGTGCGACCGGGATTATGTTCGACGCGTCGGCGCAGTCTTTTGCCGACAATATCCGCCAGACCGGCGAAGTCGTCAGTCTGTGCCATTCCTGCGGCGTCTCCGTCGAAGGTGAGATCGGCCACGTCGGTAAAGCCGCCGAAGGCGACGAACATGCCGAATGCACTTCGGTGGCCGATGCGGAGACCTTTGTTCACGAGACCGGCGTCGACCTGCTGGCGGTCATGGTCGGCTCGGCGCACGGCGTCTACAAACAGGCCCCCAAACTGAACATCGCCCGCATTGCCGAAATCCACGGCCAGACCGGACGTCCGATCGTTCTGCACGGCGGTTCCGGCATTCCGGACGATCAGATCCTGCTGGCCATCCAGGCCGGTATCCGCAAGATCAACTATGCCACCGACATTTGCCTGGCTTATATCGGCGCGATCAAGGAAGTTCTGGCTGCGCCGTCGGCGCCCTACGCCCTGGACCTGTTCCTGAAAAAACCCATGCAGGCCGGCGAAGCCTTCATGGACGACCGGATCCGCTTGCTGGGGGCGGCCAACCGGGCCTGAAGCCAGGACAACGGAAATCCGGCCGGGAATCCCGATAGCGGATTGGCCGGGAATGATAAATTGCCGAGGGTAATGCGATGATTGATGTGATTGGTATTGGCGGCTCTCTTCTGGATACGATCTATCTGCTGCCTGAATATCCTGCTGAAGACACGAAGGTCAAGGCCGGCCAGACGCTGCTTCAGTGCGGCGGCCCGGTCGGCACGGCGTTGGCGGTGCTCGGCCGTCTGGGCCTGCCTTGCGCCTATTTGGGCGCGATGGGCGACGATCCTGCCGGCCGGGCGATGGTCGACGACTTTACGAAATTCCGCGTCGAAACCAGCGGCATCCGGCAGCGTGCCGGATCACAATCCGCTGCGGCCTGCGTGATTGTCGGCCAGAACAGAGCCAGCCGGACGATCATCTGGAGCCCGGGCAACGCCAAGCCCCTGCAGCCGGAAGAGCTGGACCTCCAGCTGATGGAGCAGGCGCAGGTGCTGCATCTGGATGGCTTGCAGCCGGAGGCCGCCCTCTATGCCGCACGGTGGTTCAAGAGCCGCGGCAAGATTGTCAGCCTGGACGGCGGCAGCTTCCACCCGGGTGTGGAGAAGCTGGTCGAATTGGCGGACTGGCTGGTCTGTGCCGAAGAGTTCGCCCTCAAGCTGACCGGCGAGACCGATACGGAAAAAGCGGTGCGTGTTTTATACGACCGTTATCATCCGATGATGATTGCCGCGACTCAGGGCAAGCAGGGCGGTATTTACTTCGACGGCCGCAACCTTGCGCATTATCGGCCCTTTACGGTGGATGTCGCCGATACGACCGGTGCCGGCGATGTTTTCCACGGTGCCTTTGTCTATGCCCGGCTGCAGGGTTGGGACTGGCCGCAGGTCTTCCGTTTTGCCAGTGCGGTCGCCGCTCTCAAGTGCACCCGGCCGGGCGGGCGGACCGGTATCCCGACCCTGCCCGAGGTGTCGGCTTTCCTGAAGGAAAGGCCGTAGTGCCGGTTAACCTGAACAGGTTTTCGATGACCGCAAGCGCCCAACGCCGGTACAGCAAGACCGGCGCGGGCGCTTTCATTGTTCAAGGTTTCGTCGGGGCCTGCAATTCCTCCACTACCCAGCGAATCCGCTGCCAATCGATATCCGACGGCAGCGAGCAGTCGGCTGCCAGGATCACGCCGGTCTGGCCGGCCTCCTGAACCAATTGCCGCGTATGCGCCTTGATTTCCGACTCGCTGCCGGTCATCAGCAGGCTGCCCCGGCGGTTGTCAAAACCGCCCATGACCGAGCGCTGCGGGAAATATCGCTTGCCATCGCCCAGGCTGAGACCTTCGATGTTAACCGCCCAGTTTACGGTCTTGCAGGGGATGTCGCGCCAGATTGGCAGCTGGTTGCGGATGCCGTCCCAAGCACAAAGATGGACGATGTTATAGTCGGACAAACGGTTGGCCGTCTCAATCAGACGGGTTTCGCTCGGGCTGATCAGCGTCTTGTATTCTTCCGGCGTGAAGCGGTTGACCTCGCCGCCCTGAAGCGGGATGAAGACGCCGTCGCATCCTGCTTCACCGATCAGCAGGCGGATCATCTCGCAGGTGTCCTCGGCGATGGCGTCCAGGGCGGACATCAGTGCGGCCGGGTTCTCCCGGAGATGGCTCATGACCCGCGCGTCGCCGGCGGCATGCCGGATCGTCGAGAACGGGGCGAAAGCATTATAAAAGGTGCAGCAATCTCCCTGCAGAGCGTCATTGATCCGCTTGGCGCGCTCTACCTGGTCGCGGATCTGCGGATGGCGGCTGCCCAGAGGCGTGATTCTGGCCCAGTCCGCAGCCCGGCTGACCGGATAGTTGCAGGGGTAATTAAAGAAACCGTCGCTCATCATTTTCAGGAAGTCGACGCCGGTCTGGCGATAGAAATCCAGTTCAGCCGCGACATGAGCCGGGCCGGCAGCTTGTTCGCCCTGATAATGGAACCAGAAACTGACCGGCACGCGGTCCACCGGCTGGCCGTCCATGGCGTTTTTCATCCGCATCCTTTTATCCATGGTAAATCCTCCTTGTAATTCGGGCCACATTTGGTAATATAGTCAATATACAGCCGATAATGAGCAGTTTCACGGATAAAAGGAGCAAATAGTGTGCAAAAACGATCATCAATGCCCGCTTCCATGATTTATCGGCATTATGACCTGCCGGAGGATTTTCCGGTGGTCGGGCTGCTGGGGCGTAACTGGATCATGGACGATGCGCCGATCACCAGCCTGCATTTCCATAACTGCCTGGAGATCGGCTATTGCTACCAGGGCGACGGTATTTTTGTGATCGAAGACCAGATTGTTTCCTTTCACGCCCAGGACATCACCATCATCTTCCCCAACCAGCTCCACCGGTCAACCAGCAGCAAAAGCTTGTCCAGCAGATGGAAGTGGCTGTATCTGGATCCGGAAAAGCTCCTGGGCGGGATTCTGCGGCCGGCTGCGTTCGACTACAGTCAATTCCGCTTTGCACCGGCCGACTTTGCGCCGGTCATCAGCCCGCCCGCCGGTGATGAACTGCGTGGTTTGCTGCTGGCCATGATTGACGAAATGGAGAACCGCCAGCCCGGCTACACGGAAGCGGTCACCGGCCTGGCCCTGGCTTTCTTCATTCGGCTCAGCCGCCTGATGCCGCACAATACCCGCCTGGCGGCGCAAAATACAAACCAGCTGGCCGGAAAGGCGATCATCCCGGCCATTGACTGGATCGCCCGGTTTTACATGAACGACATGAGCGTCGAAGAGCTGGCGGCCCGCTGCCATTTGAGCCCGGCCCATTTCCGGCGGGTCTTCAAGGCGGTGATGAATTACAGTCCGCTGGAGTACCTGAACCTGATGCGGGTCCATGCCGCCTGCAACCTTCTGGAATGCTCGAGCGAGTCGATCCTCAGCATCGCCGGCAAGACCGGCTTCCGGACGATCTCCGGCATGAACCGGCACTTCCACCGCACAACCGGACGATCACCCGGCAGCTGGCGCAAGGATGTCCAGCTGGTCCGGACAGCCGCCCGGAATGGCCGGCGCGGACCCCAGGCACGGAAGGAGGCGGCCCAGGCGTGAAAACCAGCCGATTGCTCGCCCATCGCAGCCTGTTTGCCCAGTTTTTCCTGTTCTACCTGTTGATCCTGCTGGTGCCGGTCGTGATCAGCGGGCTGATGTACCTGCGGTCGCTGGATATCATCCGCCAGGAAATCGACAACTCCAATGCCGCCGTGCTCGAGAAGATCCGGCTGACCATCGACAGCCGCCTGGCCGATCTGGAGAACACGACCCTGGCGTTCAACTTCGACACCAATGTGACCCGCCTGATCTATACGCGGGAGCTGAATGCCGACGACCGCCTGATGAT
>JAEXPB010000200.1 GCA_023438965.1 Bacillota bacterium
AGCCTGTTCAGTTCGATCGTCGCCATTGACCTGCAAAGCGAGATCAACTGGCAGCTCTATGCTTTCGTAGCCGGTGCTGTTCTGATCGTAGTCTTGCTCCTTATGCTGATCGTCCCGCGTTTCGTCCGCGGCAATCCCCAGCGCGGCGCCCTGATCCAGGGTATCTATCGCGGTAATTTCCTCCTCCTCGGCTATCCGCTGGCGCGCAACCTTTTCGGCGATGCCGGCATCGGCCCGACGGCCATGCTGCTGCCGGTCGTGATCGGCCTCTACAACGTCCTGGCGGTCTTCATCCTGGAGTATTATGACCAGCAGGGAACGAAAGTCAATAAGGGCAAAGTCGTGGTCGGCGTGGTGACCAACCCGTTGATTCTCGGCGCTGCCGCCGGCGCCCTTTGCTCGCTGCTGCGCCTGGAACTGCCGGTTTTTCTCAGCCGGGCGACCGAGGATGTCGGCAAGATTGCCAATCCGATGGCCTTGATCCTCCTGGGCGGTCAGTTCAACTGGCAGAAAACCGCCGGCAACCTGCGCCTGCTGGCCTCCGCTGTTATCGTCCGCATGGCGGTCATCCCGACGCTTGTCCTGTCCGTCGCCATTCTTTTCGGCTTCCGCGGACCGGAACTCGGCGCCATCTTCATCCTCTTCTGCGCGCCGACCGCGGTTTCCAGCTATGTGATGGCTAAAAACATGCACAGCGACGCCGAGCTGGCCGGCCAGATCATCCTGCTGACCACCCTGCTGGCCGGTGCGTCCATGTTTTGCGGATCGTATTTGCTCCGCGCCCTATCATTAATCTAGAAAGTGAGGCGAATTATCATGCAGACCTATTCTGTCAAGGACCATGAACCATCTTGGTTGCCGGAAGGCAGGAATTTCCGCTTGATCTGGGGTGATGAATTCGACGGCCCGGCACTCGACCGGAGCAAATGGGATTTCCGATTGAATTTCTGGGGTAAAAGGCTGAAAACCTTTACCGACGAAGAGGCGCTGGTCTTCGACGGCCATAGCAACATCGAACTGCACTTGATCCGGAAAGGCGAGGATTATTTCGCTCCGCTGCTGCAGACCGGTTCGCTGACGTATGATCTTCCCAAGGATACTGGCGGATTCTGGCCTTTCGGTGAAATGCACGAACCGAAATTCGCCCATAAATATGGTTATTATGAATGCCGCTGCAAGTTGCAGCAACAGCCGGGCTGGTGGTCGGCCTTCTGGCTGCAGGCGCCGGGAATCGGCGCAACCCTGAACGCGGCGCAATGCGGGGTGGAAGCTGATATCATGGAGAGCTTCGAGCCCGGCTATGTCATTCCCCACTGCATGCATTGGAATGGCTATGGCCGGAATCACCGCCAGATGACAACAACCGGACGGCCGGCCTTTACCACCGGCGCACCTGACCGGGCCGGCAACCCGACTCCCGATGAGCGCGTCAAATTATCGCTGGATGAATTCCACCGCTTTGGCCTGCTCTGGGAGAAAGACAGCTATACCTATTTCATTGACGGCAAGCAAAGCGGTATCCAGCTGACGCGTGACCTGATGCCGATATCCGACGCGGAGCAGTTCGTCCTGGTGCACGGCGAATGTAAAGGCTACCGGGCGAACGACAAACCGGACCCCGAGGTCAGGCAAGCCGTTTTGCCGGATTGCTTCACGGTGGATTATGTCCGGGTTTTTGATATCATCGCCGGCTGACGCGGAGCCTTAACGACCGAAACGGCTGTCCAGCCGCCCGAACCAGAGTTTTTCGGTTTCCCGGTAGCGCCAGTAGGTCTTGTCCAGATTCAGCGGTTCTTTGGGCCAGTTGTCCATCTTGGCCAGAACTTCGGGCAGGGGCAGAATGCCGCCGACCGAGGTTTTGACCTGGATTTTCAAACCGGCGACCGCACAGGCCAGCTGGGCGCTGGCTTCGATCGGCAGGCCGGTCAGCAGGCCGGCCAGGAAGCCGGCAATGCTGGCGTCGCCGGCGCCGCTGGTGGAAGCGATGTTACGGACCTGATAAATCTCAGCCCAGAGCTGACGATTGCCCCAGCCCGCCGGATCAGCCGGGGCGGCCGGGCCCATGGCCGCCAGCGCCGGCGCGGCGGCGGTCTGGACATAATAACCGAGTCGGCCCAGTTTGATGACGACGATTTTAACGCCCAGCTCGAGCATCTGGCCGGCCAGGCGCGGCAGGACCGCCAGGTCCAGGTGCTGGATGATCTCCTGATCGCCGGCAGCGGCCTTGACCCGGTCAAAGAGCGGCCGATCGAGCATGTAGAGCAACTCTTCCAGGCTGGGCAGGCAAATGTCGGTCAAGGGCAGAACCTTGGCCAGAATCTGCTTCCAATTGGCCCGGCCGGCCGGCGAGGCCGGATCAGGCAGCGACAGGTCCTGGGAAGTGGTGGTGCCCAGCTCGCGGACCCGCTGGAAAATCTTGATCAACTCGGCGCCGCCGCGGTCGTACATCAGGCGCATCAGCGGCGGGTAGCCGAAGTGGAACAGGCGGGTCTGGGCAATCAGATCCAAATTGAGGGCTGCGGCGCAGAAGGTGTCGTTGGCGGCTGGATTATGCAGGAAAATCCGGTCGATACCCGGCGGAGCAATCACAATGGAAT
>JAEXPB010000225.1 GCA_023438965.1 Bacillota bacterium
TATGCGGCGAGGAAGAAACTTGCAGCATCATTTCAGGGCAGCCTCCTTTGCTTCAGCCAGGCGGAGATAGGTCTTGCCATTGCGGATACTCTGGACCAGGTAGCGCTTGGCCGGGCAGGCGTAGGCACAGCAGCCGCATTCAATGCAATCCATGATATGGTACTGGCGCAAGCCCTCGATGTCCTTGTTGCGCGCCATGTTGTCCAGATAGGTCGGCATCAGCTTCATCGGGCAGGTTGTGACGCAGCGGCCGCAGCGGATGCATTGGGTTTCCTGCGGGATGGCCGCTTCTTTCCGGCTGAAGACCAGGATAGCATTGTTGTTCTTGATGATCGAGGCTTCAAACCGGTCCAGGGCCACACCCATCATCGAACCGCCCATGATCACCTTGCCGGCCTCTTCGGACAGACCGCCGGCCGCTTCGATCACATCGGGGATCAGCGCGCCGATCGGCACGTTCAGGTTGCAGGGGACCTTGACGCCGCTGCCGTCCAGCGTGATGCGGCGGCGGATCAACGGCATGCCGGTTTTCAGGTACTTGGCGATGAAGCGGACTGTGCTGACATTGAGCACCATGACATGCGCGTCGTGGGGCAGGCCGCCGGCCGGGATCTTGCGGCGGGTCAGCGAGTAGACCAGCATCTTCTCGGCGCCTTGCGGGTAGATCGTCCGCAGGCGGACAATCTCGATCGCCGGCGTCAAGTTGGCGGCCAGTTTCAGTTTCATCAGTTCATAATGCAGAACATCCGCCGCCAGCGGCTTGTTCTTCTCCACGCCGATCACCGCGCGCGGGATATCCATGAATTTCATGACCTGCATGATACCGTCGATAATTTCATCCGGGTGTTCGGCGCACTGCCGGAAGTCGGCCGTGACATAGGGCTCGCACTCGGCGGCATTGATGACCAGGATGTCCGGTTCCTTGCCGGGTGGCGGCTGCATCTTCATGTAGGTCGGGAACCCGGCGCCGCCAAGACCGACCAGACCGGAATCGCGGACCGCCTGGATAAATTCGGACCGGTTGGTGACGACCGGCGGCTGAACGCCGGCGTGGATTGTGCCGCGTCCGTCCGATTCGATTTCCACAACTTCGACCGAGCGGCCGCTGCTGGCCACTTCCTTGTGCACCGAGCGGACTGTGCCCGACACGCTGGCATGGATCGGCACGGCGAGAGGGGCTTCCGCCCGGCCGATTACCTGGCCGATCGCTACAGCATCGCCCGGCTTGACAATACAGACGCAGGGCGGCCCGATATGCATGCTCATCGGAATCCGGACGACTTTGAACTGATCGAGACGGATGGTGGGATAAAAATGGGTGTTTTTATTGCCGCGGGGATGGACGCCGCCGGAAAAATGTGTGAATCTGAACACAGATTGGTACCTCCTGATCCTAACGGGCTGGTTGGCAAGCCCATCCATTAATATAGCATATTACTGGAAAAATGAAAGTTGTTTTGGGACTGTTTCCCGATTTTCGCTAGAACAGCCGCCATCGGATTATGCAAGATGCCAGTCCAAAAACGTTTACGCTTGCAAATGAAGGTAAAATATGCCGGCTGGGACATGATGCGGAACATGAGAAAATTCATGCAAACGCTTACGGGAAGGGCGTCCGGCGGTCGGCTGGTCCGGCCGGACGTCCTGCGGTCAGCCGAATCACGCTGGTGCGCTGAATTATCGGTTCAGGATTGCCAAATCAAAACGAATATGTTATCATATGAACATACATTCATATGAATGGAGGGATCACAATGTCCGGAGCCTATTGTGAATCGGCGATCTGCCACCCGGACAAGATTGCCCAGGCCCGCCGCGGGATGGCTGCCGAGCTGGAGCTGCTGGATGCCGGCGATCTGCTGAAGGTGCTGGGCGATCCCACGCGGATCCGCCTGATTGCCGCGCTGCTGACCGTGGAGCTGTGCGTCTGCGATCTGTCGGAGCTCCTGGCGATGAGCCAGTCCGCCATATCCCATCAGCTGCGGATCTTGCGCCAGAGCCGGCTGGTCCGTTATCGCCGCGAAGGCAAGAATGCCTTCTACAGCCTGAATGATGAGCATGTCCGGGCGATCGTCGAGATGGCGCTGCGCCATGTCCGGGAGATGTACCAGCCGCAAAATGATTTTTTGGCAGAACTGGAGACCGATGAAACATGACACCGCCAATCGATGATCAAACCATGCAGTTCCAGATCGACAACCTGGGCTGCGCCAATTGCGCCGCCAAGATGGAGTCACGCATTCGCCAGCTGCCCGGCGTCCGCCAGGCCAGACTGGACTTTGCCACGGCCAGCCTGCGCCTGGTCATCCGGCCGGACGCCCGGCAGAGCGACGTGCTGACTGCTGTGGACAACATTATCCAGTCCATCGAAAAGGACGCCTGCCTGCGCGTCAAACCGCCGGCGCGGCTTGGCTGGCTGCAGTCGCTGCCCTGGCGGCGCCTGATCCGGTTCGGTGCCGGCCTGCTGCCATTCATCCCGGCCCTGATATTGCCGGCTGGCCACGCCTGGCGCCTGCCGCTGTTCCTGGTTGCCTACCTGGTCTTCGGTTATGATGTTTTACTCGAGGCATTCGGTAAAATCGGCCGCAAGCAGCTTTTTGACGAGAATTTCCTGATGGGCGTGGCCACGATCGGCGCCCTGGCGATCGGCGAATATGCTGAAGCGGTAGCCGTCATGCTTTTCTACCAGATCGGTGAAATC
>JAEXPB010000236.1 GCA_023438965.1 Bacillota bacterium
TCGGAACAGCATTTGGACGAGTTGCGCCAATGGCTGGACAGCATATGATTGACATTTAAGGAGGCCAGAATGGGCAGCAAGACCAAAAGCAGCACAAGTGCCAAACCCCGTCGCGGCGAGAATGCCGTTTTCCTGATCATCGCATTGATCCTGGCCGGCGTCGGCTTGTACTGGAGCTGGATCTTATTTGCCGGCCAGACGACTGAGGCAGCGGTCGTTTCCTCGACTTATGTCCGCAAGAACGGCAGTCAGGCCAATTCATTCGTCTATTCGGTGACCTATCGCTTCGCCGCCGAGGGTCAATCCTATACCGGTTCCGGTTATCTGGTCAAAAACCGTTATGGCGCCGGTACCGGAGGGGTGACGATCAAGTACCTGGCCGGACATCCGAGCAGTAATCTGCTCGCATCCGGTCAACCCTGGTCGGCGCTGCTTTGGCTGGTTATAGGCATCCTGCTCTTCGTAGGCAATACCCGCGCCTTGATCCGGAAAAACCGTCAGCTTAAATTGAAACAACCGGCCGCCAGCCCGGCATCAGTCTGGCACTGCCCGTGCGGCCGCCCAAACAGCGGCGCGTTCTGTCCGGCCTGCGGCTTTGCCCGTCCGACCGGCCCAAAATCATAAGGAGGATTGCACCATGGACCTGATTGAAAGGTATGTCGACGAAGTCAGCCGCCGCCTGCCGCCAGCCCGGCGGGCCGCTGCCGCTAGCCAGCTGCGGGAGCGGATCGATGAAGCGCTGCGCCGGCGCGCCGGCAGCCAAACCCCGTCGGACGCCGACATTGAGGCGGTTCTGCTCGAAATGGGCGATCCGTCCCGCATGGCCGACCAGATCCGCGGCTCAGCCCGCTGCCTGATCGGACCCGAGCTTTTCGAACCGTATTGGCTGGTCCTGCGTATTGTCCTGCTGGCAGCGGGCTTCGGCATCCTGGTGGCCAAAGCGGTCGAACTGGCTGCCAATCCGCCGGCCGCCGGCTGGACAGTCGTGGGCGATTGGCTGGGGAGCGTCTGGAATGCCTTGCTGGGCGCCTTCGCCATGGTGACCGTCATTTTCGCATTGATCGAGTATTTCAGCCCGGAAGCCAAAGAACAGATCAAGCTCAAGGCCAGGGCCTGGAATCCGGCCCAGCTGCCGGCCCGTCAAACGGCCAGCCTGAAGATCAAGCCGGCGGAGCCGATTGTGGCGATGATCTTCATGGTGGTTTTCCTGGTGATCATCAATGTCAACCTGAGCCTGATCGGCCTGTATATCCAGTCCGGCGAAGGATTTCGCATTGTGCCGGTGCTGTCGGATTATTTCCGGATTTTCATCCCGTGGATCAACCTGGTCACCGCCGTCGCCCTTATCCTGGAAGCGGTCAAGCTGGTCACCGGCCGTTGGACCATCCCGCTGGTGATCGGCAGCCTGATCCAGAAAACGATGAGCCTGATCATCAGTGTGCAGCTGTTCAGCGACACGCGCCTGTTCGACGCGCGGTTCTTCCCGGAAATCCGCGGACTTCTGAATCAGAACGGGACAGTCGTGCCGGCGGACATTGCGGACCGGACCGTCCGGATCCTGCTGATCATCACCATCGCCGGCTTCGTGCTCGACGTGCTGACCACCGGCTGGAAGGCCGTCCGCATCGCGCTGACCAGGCGGCAGTAACGCGGAAACGTCCTTTTACAGCCGGACTTGCGCCAATCATTCACATAAAGGAGACTACACCATGCGCTGGCTTGCCCTGAAGATTGACACCACCCATGAAGCGTCCGAATTGATCACCGACTTTCTCTCCAGCTTGGGCGCCGACGGCGTCCAAGTGCAGGATGCCGCCGAAATCCGCGATTTGCTCGCCGATCCGGCCAGCCTGGCCTATGCTGATGACGGCTTCATCGACAGTCTGGAAGAGACAGTGCATATCCTGGCCTATTTTGCCGAATTCCCGGAAGGCGTGCGGCGCAACCGCGATATCGGGCTGTCCGCCGGCGACTTGTACGACGACGCGGTCAAGATCCATGTGCCGCTGCCGGAGCTGGAGAGCCTTATCCGCGACCGCCTGGCCGGGTTTGGCCAATACCTGGACATCGGGCCCGGTTACCTCGGCTGGCAGGAGGTGCGGGAAGAGGACTGGGCCGACGGCTGGAAGAAGTACTACAACACGCTGCACCTAACCGAGCGGCTGGTGATCAACCCCAGCTGGATTGACTACCAGCCGGCGGCAGGCGAGATCGTCATTTCGCTGGACCCGGGCAGCGCCTTCGGTACCGGAACCCACGAGACAACGGCGCTCTGCGCCGAATTGCTGGATGAGCTGCTGATCGCCGGCGACCAGGTGCTCGACCTGGGCACCGGCAGCGGCATCCTGGCGATCATCGCCGGCAAGTTGGGCGCCGGTGCCGTCGAGGCGATCGATATCGACCAGTTGGCGGTCGCTGTTGCTAAAGACAACTGCCGGCTAAACAACGTGATGGCCGACTGCCACCAGGGCGAGCTGAAAGATGCCCGGCAGCCGGCTTATGACCTGATCGTCGCCAATATCATCGCCGATGTCATAGCCGCCCTGGTCGGCGATATCCCCGGCCGGCTGGCGCCGGAGGGCCTCCTGATCGCTTCCGGCATCATCCGCGAGAAACTGGACCTGGTGCTGGCCGCCGCGGCAAAGGCCGGTCTGGAAAATGTGGTCCAGCGCGAACGGCGCGATTGGTGTGCGGTGGTGTTCCGGGCCCGGCCGGTCGGCTGAGGATCGCCTGACCGCGTCAGCGACTGCAAACCCGATTCATCCGTTCGGCGATCCGCCGCGCCTCGTCCCGATTGGCCGCCTGGATGGTCAGCACCGCCCGGACGCCGGCCGGCAGCTGGTCCGGCCAGGTCCAGGGTTCCTGGTTGCCGCACCAGCTGTGCATCTGGCCGACCTTGCCGGCAAAGAAACCATATGCTTCCCGGATTTGCGCCTCCGGCTGGACCAGATTCAGCAGCCGCAAGCCGGGGATGGCCAGGAAATTGTCCCACTGATGCCGGGCATTGGCGCAGCAGTGCATACCCAGACCGCCGTAATGCCGGGATATTTCGCTCAAATCCGGCAGGGCGAACTGGCGGAACAGGTCGCCGCTGATCGCGCCGACTTCGTCTTCCGACAGGGTCAGGCCGCCGCGCATGAAATAGTCCGGATAGTGGGCCAGATAATCGGTGCCGTAGCGGGCGAACCAGGTGTCGAAAAACAACAGCAGCAGCGCCTTGATCTTGATTAGCAGTTCCTGGACCGCCGCCGGTTCTTCCAGCAGGGCGACATAAAAGTCGGTTTTCTCCCAGATCAGGGCGGCGATATCGAGCGGGCTCTGGATGTCCGGCAGCTGCAGCAGCGCGTCCTGACCGGCCTGGCGTTTCAGTTCGTCGGCGATCCGGAACAGGCTGGCCAGCGGTTCGGTCGCCAGACCGGGCACCGGCAGGCGGGACACTTCATGCGCGGCATGAATCACCGGCAGGGCAAAGGGCATGTTATTGGCAGGCCGGTGCACCGGGCAGCCAAAAGCTTCGGCGAATATTTCCGTGCCGGTATAGACATGCAAAGCCGGTATCCGGTCGTCGGCCAGCCAGGCCAGGTTGGCGGTTTCCCGCTCGTAGCGGTCCAGGGCGAAGGCGATACGCTCGGTCAGATTGTCCGGGCCCGGCCAGGGCCGGGTCGGCGCGTTCGTCAGGCTGATCTGGAAAAGATGCCGATCCGGTTGCGCCGGATCCATGAAATCCAGCCAGCGCTGTTTGCGTTCCTCGATTGGATTGGCCATAATCGGTTTACCTCCTGATTGGCGGCTGGTCATTTGCCAGATGACTTCAGTTTAACAAAACCTTCGTTGGTCACCTTGATTATTCCGTCAGCTATTTGTAAAATCAAGCCATGATGCGCCAATATGACATGCAGGAATATCGCTGGCCAGGCCTGGATCCTTTTTTCATCCAGACAGCGCAGGTGGAACGGGACTTCCCGCTGCATACCCACAGTTTCGTCGAGCTGGTGATCGTGCTTGGCGGGCAGGGGGTGCATGTGGTCGACGCCGCCGAATATGGCTTGAAAACCGGCGATGTCTTTGTCATTTCCGGCCATGTGGCGCATGGCTTCCGGACCTGCCAGGACTTGCAGCTGTGCAACATCATGTTCAATGACCGGATCCTGGCTTCGACCAGCCGCGAACTGAAGCGACTGGCCGGCTTCCAGTCGCTGTTCGTGCTGGCGCCCTTTTTTCGCCGCCAGCACGAGTTCCGCAGCCGGCTGACGCTCGATGCCGCCGCCCTGGTCCATGTGCGCCGGATGATCCAGTTGCTGCAGGATGAATATGACCATTACCCGGAGGACCAGGGGAACATGCTCAAGATCCACTTCCTGTCGCTGGTGGCCTTCCTGTCCCGCTGCCACATGGGGTCGATTGCACCGAAAGCCCGCGACTTGCTCTGCCTGGCCGAAAGTGTGGCCGCCATCGAGAACAACTTTGCCCAACCGCTGCGCATAGCCGATCTCGCCCGCCGGGCGCATCTATCCGAACGGCATTTTTCCCGCGTCTTCAGCCAGAATTACCAGGCCACGCCGGGCGAATACATCCAGCGCCTGCGCCTGGCGCAAGCCTGCCGGCTGCTGGCCGGCTCGGACCTGTCGCTGACCCGGATTGCCGCGGATTGCGGCTTCTACGACCTTAGCGCCTTTTCGCGGGCCTTCCGGGCCCGCTACGCGATGACGCCCAGCCAGAACCGCGGGCGCCAGGGAGGCTGACATGCCGCTGTCATTATGGGAAAAACGCCTGGAACCGCTGCAGGACCTGATCATGAAGCCGATCCGGTTCAACGACCTGCAGATCACCCTGATCGACGCGGTTCAGGCTGCGCATGAACGCGGCTGGCAGG
>JAEXPB010000292.1 GCA_023438965.1 Bacillota bacterium
AAACTCTCAAATAAAGTTTATTTGAGAGCCGTTAGGCTCTTTGTTTACTTGTTTTTTCAACTCTTTATGAATTGAACTTGGCTCGTCTTTCATTTTCTTCACTGTTCAATTTTCAAGGTCCGGTCCTCGCTTTGCCTCGAGGCGCTTAGCTATCTTATCACCGGTTTGCAGGTCTTGTCAACACCTTTTTCGTGTTTTTTTGACTGACTTTTCACCTGTGCCAGATCTTGTAAAATTGTTCCCGGCGACAAGGAAAACGGTGATTCCCATCAAATATATATTCTTTGGGACTTATATTTTATCACGGAACGGCCGCCAATGTCAATCAATTCGCGGGTTGTATGATCTGATGAACGACTGGGTTAAGCTGACGCTGCTGAGTCATGCACAATCGTCGGTATCATGCAAGACGGTGCAACGAAGAATCCCAGCCAGTGTTTTGCGGATCGGCTGCGCCTGCCGAACAACGAATATCAGATGATTGTTGGCCGGATGCAGCCATGCGCTTTTGCCGGATGGATGCGGGCGGGTCTTTCCACAATGACTTTTTGTTTATGGTAATTTCATGCCAAAAATTTCGAAAGGACAGAATCCGTCAATACCCGGTCAACCCAAAATGCAGCCAAAGCGGCTTCTCTCCAGATTGATCATTTACAAGCAGAGAATTTATTTTCCTTATGGACAAAATATGGACAAATATTTGTCCATATTTTGTCCATAACTTTATTAACTCAAGTACTTCTTTGATGTCTAACCTATAAAATACACTATTTCAGCGATTTTTGGCACATGTTGTCATTATTAAGGCCTATACCTAAGAAATATATTTGGTAAACATATTGACAATTTCGCATAATATGATTGAATATAATTAAGTCATCAAAATATCAGCCAGCATGGTCAAGGCTCTTTTTGACCCATGCATGAGAATGAACTGAGAGGAATGTGCCTATGAAGAACACTGTATTTCCCATTCTGACCGAAAATGAACTCAAATTACCTTATTATGTTTTTAGCATCGGTCTGGATCATGTACAGGAACACATCCTCCGGACCAGCGGTTATCCGTGCTATCAATGGATTCAATGCCGCAGCGGCGCCGGCCGCCTGGTTGTTGCCGGCAATGAGTATCCGATTGCCAAAGATCAAGGCATGTTTCTGATTCCAGATGAAATCCATGAGTATTATGCTGAATCATCCGAAGACTGGGTTGTCGACTGGATCGGCTTCACCGGCAGCGGAGTGAAGGATTTCTTTGAAAAGACTGCAAATATGACTCATTCCGGCGTATATTTCATATCCCAGCCGGATGAGATCCATGAGACAGTGGAACGTCTTTTAGAAGCCGCACAGGCACCCGGTCCCGTTCGGGCCACTGATGTATCCGCCCTCACTTACAGCCTGTTGATGAATTTGCTCAAGTACACCTCGTCGGCCAGTTCCAATAGCATTGCCAGCCGCTATAGCCGCTTGACCCCGGTACTTAACTACATTGAAGAGCATTATGCCGAAGCGATCACGCTGAAAGAGCTTTCCGAGCTTCTCGGCGTCACGCCGCAGCATCTGTGCACGCTGTTCCGCAAAATCATGAATACCCGCATCTTTGAATACATCAACCTGGTTCGCATCAAGAAGAGCAAGGAATCACTGCTTGACCAGCCCAGCATGGCCATTCGCGATGTTGCGCACACCAATGGTTTCGAGGATGTCAGCTATTTCTGCTACATCTTCAAGCGTATTGAAAAAACGACACCCGGCGACTTCCGCAAGTTGTATGTCCGTCCCTGATTGATCGACCCGGATTGCCGCGCTGACATACTAGATTTGCAGACTGCCGCTCAAGCAATGAACGGCAGTCTTTTTGATGGCCGAACCAACCGGGCGACGCACCTAAGTAAAACAGGGTCGACCTAGCCTGGGCGACCCTGTCTGTTTATAACAGGTCGGAAGATCGGGATGACTTACTTCTGCCCCAGCGTGTCGGAGCCGGCGATAGCGGCCTGTGCGGCTGCCAGACGGGCAATCGGCACCCGGAAGGGCGAGCAGGATACATAGCTGAAGCCCAGCGAATGGCAGAACGCGATGGATGACGGGTCGCCGCCATGTTCGCCGCAGATGCCCAGCTTGATGTCCGGACGCGTTTCGCGGCCGCCTTCGGTGGCGATCCGCATCAGCTTGCCGACGCCAACTACATCGAGACGGGCGGTCGGGTCGCTTTCGAAAATCTTGGTCCGGTAGTAGGCGTCCAGGATTTTGCCGGCGTCGTCGCGGGAGAGGCCATAGGTCATCTGGGTCAGGTCATTGGTACCGAAGCTGAAGAACTCGGCATCCTTGGCGATCTCGTCTGCAGTCAGGGCGGCACGCGGAATCTCGATCATCGTACCGACCTTGTACGGCAGGTCGACTTTCGCTTCGTTGATGATCTGATCGGCGGTCTTGACAATGATCGCCTTGACGAATTTCAATTCGGTGGCGTCGCACACCAGCGGAATCATGATTTCCGGAATGACGTTCTGACCTTCCCGGTTGACTTCGATCGCGGCTTCAATGATCGCGCGGGTTTGGATCTCGGCGATTTCCGGATAGGTGACCGCCAGGCGGCAGCCGCGGTGGCCCATCATCGGATTGAGCTCGTGCAGGCCATTGGTGATCGTCTTCAAATCAGCCGCGGACATGGCCAGAGCGGCAGCCAGTTCGTTGATTTCATTGTCTTCCTGGGGCAGGAATTCGTGCAACGGCGGATCCAGCAGTCGGATGGTGACCGGCAGCCCTTTCATGACCCGGAACAGGCCGACGAAATCGTTGCGCTGCATGGGCAGGATCTTCTCGAGTGCCAGCCGGCGGGAAGCCTCGTCCTTGGCGACGATCATCTGCCGGAAGGCAAAGATGCGGTCCGTCTCGAAGAACATGTGCTCGGTGCGGCAGAGGCCGATGCCTTCGGCGCCCAGTTCGACGGCCTTTTCGGCGTCGCGGACGGTGTCGGCGTTGGTGCGGATCTTGAGGCGGCGGACATCGTCGGCCCATTGCATGATCGTTGCAAAGTCATCAGAAAGGGTGGCGTCCACCGTTTGGATGGCGCCGGCGTAAACCTGGCCGGTCGTACCGTCCAGCGAAAGCCATTCGCCTTCCTTGAAGGCTTTGCCGTCCTTGGTTTTGAAGTATTTTTCAGCTTCGTTGATCAGCAGGTCCGAGCAGCCGGACACGCAGCACTTGCCCATGCCGCGGGCGACGACGGCGGCGTGGGAGGTCATGCCGCCGCGGCCGGTCAGGATGCCTTGGGACACATTCATGCCCTGGATGTCTTCCGGTGAAGTCTCCAGACGGACCAGGATGACTTTCTCACCGCGCTCGCTGGCGGCGGTGGCATCTTCGGCGTCAAAATAGACCCGGCCGCAGGCGGCGCCCGGCGAAGCCGGCAGGCCGCGGGCGATCGACTTGGCCGCCTTGAGGGCCTTGGGTTCGAAGGTCGGGTGCAGCAGGGCGTCCAGCTGCTTCGGATCGATCTTCATCAGGGCTTCCTTCTTGGTGATCATGCCTTCGCTGACCAGGTCGACGGCGACCTTCAGCGCGGCGGCGGCGGTGCGCTTGCCGTTGCGGGTCTGCAGCATGAAGAGCTTGCCGCGCTCGATCGTGAATTCCATATCCTGCATGTCTTTGTAATGCTTTTCCAGAGTCGTCGCAATCTTGCTGAATTGCTCATAGACGGCCGGCATGACATCACGCAGCTGATCAATGGTCTGCGGGGTCCGGATGCCGGCCACGACATCCTCACCCTGGGCATTCATCAGGAACTCGCCGTAAAGCTTGTTCTCGCCGGTGGCCGGATTGCGGGTGAAGGCAACGCCGGTGCCCGAGGTGTTGCCCATGTTGCCATAGACCATTTCCTGGACGTTTACTGCGGTTCCCCAGTTGCTGGGGATATCGTTCATCCGGCGGTAGATGATCGCCCGCTCGTTGTTCCAGGAGCGGAAAACGGCCTTGACCGCCTCAATCAGCTGTTCGCGGGGATCCTGCGGGAAATCGACGCCCTTGACCTTCTTGTACAGCGCCTTAAAGCGACGGACAACTTCCTTCATCGCATCCGCATCCAGATCGGTGTCCAGTTTGGCGCCAACGTGTTCTTTGACCGCATCCAATTCGGCTTCGAAGCAGCTCTTGGCGACATCCATGACGACATCGCCAAACATGGCGATAAAGCGACGATAGCTGTCGTAGGCGAAACGGGTATTGCCGGTCAGCTTGGCCAGCCCCTCGACAACCTGGTCATTGAGGCCCAGATTGAGGATGGTATCCATCATGCCCGGCATGGAAGCCCGGGATCCGGAACGGACAGAAACCAGATAGGGATCATTGATGTCGCCGAATTTCTTGCCAATCAAGGCTTCCGCCTTGGCCAGGGTCGCAAAAATTTCCTCTTCGATGTCGGGAGCGATTTTTTCGCCGTCATCATAATAACGGGTACAAGCTTCGGTCGTAATTGTGAAGCCGCGGGGCACTGGCAGGCCCAGGCCGGTCATTTCGGCCAGGTTCGCGCCTTTGCCGCCGAGGAGGTTTCGCATACCTGCGTTACCTTCAGAGAACATATAGACGTATTTGGTCATGGGCAGTTCCTCCTTTATTCACTAACCCGTTTCCGGGTAATGTGCTGCTATGGGTTAAAAGCTGAACTTGTCGGCGAAATAATGCTCCAGTTCGGCAATCGGCAGGCGCACCTGGGTCATGCTGTCCCGTTCGCGGACTGTGACACTCTGGTCATTGGGCGACTCGAAGTCGAAAGTCACACAATAAGGCGTGCCGATCTCATCTTGGCGGCGATAACGCTTGCCTATGGACTGCCGGTCGTCGAACTCGCAGAACCAGCGTTTGCTGAGCTGGTGGTAAAGCGGTTCGGCCGCTTCGGATAGTTTGGCGGAAAGCGGCAGAACAGCAACCTTTACCGGGGCCAGGGCCGGGGAGAAACGAAGAACGGTCCGGACATCGCCGGGCGCCAGTTCCTCTTCGTCATATGCGGCGCAGAGGAAGGCCAGGGTTACACGGTCGGCGCCCAGAGACGGCTCGATCACATAGGGTACATATTTCTGGTTGGTCGCCGGATCGAAATAAGAAAGGTCTTCCCGGGCATGTTCGATATGTTGCTTCAGGTCGTAGTCAGTCCGGTCGGCAACACCCCAGAGCTCACCCCAGCCGAAGGGGAAACGGAACTCGAAGTCGGTCGTGGCCTTGGAATAGAAGGCCAGTTCTTCCGGCGAATGGTCGCGGGTCCGCAGTTCCGCAGCGGGCAGGCCAAGATCGAGCAGCCACTGGTAGCAGAAATTGCGCCAATAGGCAAACCACTCGAGATCGGTGCCCGGTTCGCAGAAAAATTCCAGTTCCATTTGTTCGAATTCGCGAATCCGGAAAATGAAATTGCCCGGGGTGATCTCATTGCGGAAGGATTTACCGATCTGGCATATGCCAAAGGGGATCTTCCGTCGTGTCGTTCGCTGGACATTTTTAAAATTGACGAAAATGCCCTGAGCGGTTTCCGGGCGAAGGTATATCTCAGCCTGGCTGTCCTCGGTCACGCCCTGAAAGGTCTTGAACATCAGGTTGAATTTGCGGATATCGGTGAAATCATGGCCGCCGCAGGTCGGACAGGGGATGTTTTGCTCATGGATGTATGCGACCAGGCGATCGTTGCTCCAGCCATCGACCGCCTGCTCGATGCCGGCAGCCAGGTTGAAGTCCTCGATCAGCTTGTCCGCGCGATGACGGGCCTTGCATTGGCGGCAGTCGATCAGCGGATCGCTGAAGCCGCCGACATGACCGGAGGCAACCCAAACCTGAGGATTCATCAGGATGGCGCAATCCACGCCGACATTATACGGGCTCTCCTGAACGAACTTCTGCCACCAGGCGGCCTTGACATTGTTTTTCAACAGGACGCCTAACGGGCCGTAGTCCCAGGAATTGGCCAAGCCGCCGTAAATATCCGAACCGGGGTAAACGAAACCGCGGTTCTTGGCCAGGGCGACGATTTTGTCCATGGTCTTCTCGACTTGCATCAGGCCTTTTCCTCCGCATCTTCAGCATCGGTATCTTCGGGAGCCGCTTCGTTCTCGTCCAGGTTCATGATCGATTCGGCGATCAGGTTGGCGTCGGATTCGTCCAGGTCATCCGAACCAGCCAGGCCGGCCGCTTCATTCAGGGCGTCCTTGACCGCGTCGGCCATGCTGGCATGCGCGGCGGCGGTGCGGGCCGCCAGGCGGGCGGCTTCGATTTCCGGACGGAGGGGGACAAAGGGATTGACCTGGCCTTTGACCAGACTGATGCGGTTAGAGGAAAGCTCCTCGCAGGCAAGAGTTACCAGGTTGGGCGTGTCGGATTCCAGCAGGGGCTGGGCGCCGTCGACCAGCTGACGAACCCGTTTGGCGACCAGAATGGCCAGGGTGTACCGGTTGTCCACTTTGGGCAACAATTTTTCGAGCGGTGGTTTTACCAGCATGGGTGATGATCCTCCTTAAAATGTCTGACTCAGCGAGTCAGAATGGCTTCTTCCAGCTTGGGCAGGCGGCCCTGCCGGCAGTGTTCGGCTTCGATAATGGCGAGGATGCTGTTGGCAGCTCCGTCGACGTCGGTATTGATGACATTGTACTGGAACAGTCCGGCTTTGCCGATTTCCTCCCGGGCTTTGCCCAGACGCCGGTCAATCACGGCCGGATCCTCCGTGCCCCGGGTTTCCAGGCGGCGCCGCAATTCGGAAAATGACGGCGGCAGCAGGAAAACCGTGATCACGTCGGGATATTTGGCCAGGACAGACAGGGAACCGGGCACCGTGATGTCCATCAGGACATCGACGCCCCGCCGGACCATGTTCTCCAGGGGTGTCCGCGGCGTGCCATAGGAATTGCCGCAATAGCAGTCCGACTCCAGGATCTCCCCTTCGGCCAGCATCTGACGGAATTCAGCCGCGCTGCGGAAATAATACTCGACGCCGTCGCGTTCGCCCGGCCGCGGCTCGCGGGTGGTGACCGATATGGAAAGGGCGAGGTCGGGCCGCAGCTCCCGCATCCGGCGGATCACCGTGCCCTTGCCGACGCCGGAAGGTCCGGAAACGCAAATGACCAGGCCGCGACGCCAGAGAGTATCGGTCAGGCTCATGCTTCCCCTCCCCGCGTTTCTTTATCCAGCTCGCCGGACAGGTCTTCGACTGTCAGGGCGGAAAGCACCAGGTGATCGCTGTCCATGACCAGGACAGCACGGGTTTTGCGGCCGGAAGTGGCGTCGATCAGGCTGCCGTTGTCGCGGGACTCCTGAATCAAGCGCTTGACCGGCGACGAATCCGGATTGACAATGGCAATGATCCGGCTGGCTGATACCAGATTGCCAAATCCGATTTTCAAGAAAATAGCCTGCTCCATGGCCGTCACTCCAGATTCTGGATCTGTTCGCGGATTTTTTCCAGTTCGCTTTTCATGATAACCACCTTGTTGACCAATTCGAGGTCATTGGCCTTGGATCCGATGGTATTGATCTCGCGATTGATCTCCTGCACCAGGAAATCGAGCTTCTTGCCGATCGGCTCGTCGGCCTGCAGGATCTCCGCCAGTTGATTCAAATGGCTGTGCAGCCGGACCAGCTCCTCGTCGATGGCGCACTTGTCGGCATACAGCGCCACTTCGGCAGCCAGCCGCTGCTCATCGAACAACTCGGCAGCGCGCTCACCGAGCAGATCGCTGATGCGGTTCTGGAGCCGCAGCCGGTAGTCGTCGACAACCGAAGGAGCGCGGACCGCCACTTCCTGGCGCAGCTGCTCCAGGAGCTCGCCCCGCTGCCGGACATCGGCGGAAAGCCGGCCGCCCTCCAGCCGCCGCATCTGGTCGAGGCCAGACAACGCCTGCTGCAGGGATTGTTGCAGCAGCTGCCAGACCGATTCCGGATCAACCTGCGCCGATTCGACATGCAGAACATCCGTGAACCGGCCGATCACACCGGCGTTCAGGGCTTCGGGGACTTCGGC
>JAEXPB010000496.1 GCA_023438965.1 Bacillota bacterium
GTTCTGGGCCAGGGAAACATCGCCCAGGGTTGCGGACAAACCGATCCGGCGCGGGCTGACGCCGGTCAGCTTCTGCAAGCGCTCCAGTACGCAGAGCAGCTGGATACCGCGGACATCGCGCATGAAATAATGAACTTCATCAATGATGATAAACCGCAAGTCGGCGAACATGGCCAGACAAGCGCCGCGCTTATTGGTCACCAGGCTTTCCAGGGATTCCGGGGTGATCTGGAGGATGCCTTCCGGATTTTTCATCAGTTTGTTCTTCTGGGTGAGCGACGCGTCGCCATGCCATTTGCAGACCGGGATGCCGGAATCCAGCAGCAGCTGCTCCAGTCGCTTGAACTGGTCGTTGATCAATGCCTTCAACGGCGAGATGTACAGGACGCCCACCGATCGGGAGGGCCGTTGATATAGTTGGGTCAGCACGGGCAGGAAAGCCGCTTCCGTCTTGCCGGAAGCCGTGCCGGAGGAGAGCAGGAGATGGTCATCGCTGTCAAAAATGACCTCGCAGGCTGCCACCTGGTTGCCGCGCAATTCTTCCCACTTGCTTTGGTAGATAAAATCCTGAATAAAGGGCGCCAGCCGGCTAAACGCATCCATCTCAGCTATACCTCGAATTCCTGGAATTCGCTGTGGACTTCTTCATCGGAAAGGCCGCCCTTGGCCATTTGAAAGCTGTTGCTGCCCAAGATCCCGGCCGCATTCAGCTGCGGATTCTGATGCAGGATATTGACCAGTTCGATGAAGTCGCGGATGATCTCCCGCGGGGTGATGTGCGTCCCGGCGCCCACGCGGTTGTACTCCACGGTCAGGAAATAAAGCAGGTCGTCATGTCCCAGCATGGGTGGATAGTTATAAAGCTGCGCATGAATATCCCGCAGTTTTTCGATCAGGATATACATCTCCTCCTGCGAAAGCATCTGCAGCCGGATAATCGGTGCGGTAAGGTCCTTGAGTTCCGAGGTGGCGAAATGACCTTCGGCTAGCCGGGAGCGCAAAGCTTCGTAACTGAATACGCCTTTGTATTTATCTTCGATGCACTGCGGTGTACCGGCCATCAGAAAACCGATGTGCTGAGCCTTGCCCTGGAGCACATCATTATACAAGGTGAGAATTTTCTCATAATTATTCGCCCGGGTGATCGAATTGGGAATTTTGAAAATGTTGACCAATTCGTCAATGACGACCAGCAGACCCTTATAGCCGGCACCGACCAGGAACACGGCGAGTACTTTGAGAAAATCGTACCAGGTTTCGTCATTGACGATGAAGTTGAGATCGAGATCAGCTTTCGCTTCTTTGCGGGACGGATATTCGCCGCGGAACCATTTCAGCACATTGGATTTCAACGCCGCGTCGTCCTGCTGGTAGGCCCGCCAATAGGTGACCACGGCCTTGGCGAATTCAAAACCATTGACCAGGCCTTCCAGCGAACCAGCCACCGCATAGATCCGTCTTTCGACCAGGGTGTCAAATTCGTCGCCGGTGGCGTCCGAATTGGCTTTGATGGATGCTTGAATGCCGGAGATCCACTTCTCGAGAATCAAGGGCAAGGCGCCGCCATCCGGTTTGGATTTGGTGGACAGGTTCTGGACCAATTCCTTATACGTGGCCAAGCCCTGGCCTTTGGTGCCGACGAAACGGCGCTCGGGAGACAGGTCGGCGTCGGCGACGACGAAACCCTTGGCGACGGCGTAATTGCGGATCGTCTGCAGCAGGAAGCTCTTCCCGCTGCCATATTTGCCGACGATGAACTGGAAGGATGCGCTGCCCTGCTCGATCATTTCGATCTGGCGCAGAATGGCGGTGATTTCCTGGGCGCGGCCGACCGTGATGTACTCCAGCCCCACGCGCGGCACCACGCCGCCTTTCAAGGCGTTGATGAGAATATTGGCGATCCGGATCGGCGGTTGATTGGTCATCATCATTCTACTATGCCCCTAACTTGATTTTGATAATCCTCATAAATGGTCAGATCGGCATCCAGCAGGTTGTCACCGATGAAATCCAGCGCTTTTTCATTAATGCCGTCCGCCAGAACCTCCAGCATCACCTGATTGGCGTCCGCGAATTGCCGGATATCAGCGCCCTGTAAAATGACCGCCAGGGCCTGCCGTTCGCGTTCATCCAAAATGTCCTTCAATCGCTGCCAAATGCCGGCAACCGGCGCGGGGTCCGGATCAGGCCGATCAACCGGATCGGCCGGCTCCGGCTCAGTCGGATCGGCGAAAATGCCTTGATCGGCGAAGGCAGGTTGTTCCGGCAAGGGTACCCGGCTGGCCAGCGGGACGAAATCACTTTGTTCCGCCGGCTCTTCGACAATCAGCGCTTCCTGGGTAGCCAGCGCCTCTTGCCGGATGCGGTCAAGCGATCGATGATCCACCGTGACCACGGTTTTGGTGGACTCCCGGTAATAATCGATCACCGCAGACTGGATGATTTGATCGATCAACAGGCCGGATTTGGTCAGCTGATGGAGCGTTTCCGGATTCACCATATTTAAATTGGCGGTGATGGGGTATTTGTATTTCATGACTTTCCTGAGCACAGACTCCATCTGCTTGAGCAGGTAGCCAATAAACTGCCGGCCCTTTTCCGTGGTCAGGACCGTACTGAAGGTCCATTCGTTTTTGCGGCAGAGATACAGCTCATTTTCCGAGAAAATGACCCGCCGGTCCGGCTGCTGGAATCGGGGGTGGAAAAGCGCGCCCTCAAAAGGCTGCCACGGCTTGAGTTTTTTGATCGGGCGGAACAGGGCGTCATCGAAGGGAATGCCGGCGCCCGTAAAGTCCTGCCGGATTCGTTCCAGGACAAACGCAAAACAACCGGTGATCATCGGGCTGGTTTGCTCGGTAAAAAAGGCGGATTTCCGGATATCGTACTTGGCCAGGGCGCAGAATAAGCTGAATTGGTCTTCCGGATCCGCCTGTTGCGGATAATACGCGCTGAGATGATGCTCTGCGATGAACACCGGAAAGGTTTGGGGCAGATTGTAATATATATGGTAATCTTTCAACCACCGGGGAACATATTTATCCAGCGCGCGGTCGTGATCCCTGAGGGCGGTCCAGAGCGCAACCAGCTGAGCCAGGCCGGCTTCCGGGCTCGCCACGCCGATATTGTTCAGCAATTCATAAATGTAGAGGAACACGTAAGACAGCGAGGTTGGTTGGACAATCCCCTTTCGCACTTGCGTCCGCCAGGTAAAATAGGTCCGCAGCTGTTCATGTCCCATCATTTGATAATAAGGGAAATAAGACGAAAAAGGGACCTGTTCCGGATAATCATCGGCAAAATCCTGCATGAACACGGCTTGCTGATAAAAAATAAACGCACTGTCCTGCTGCACCCG
>JAEXPB010000508.1 GCA_023438965.1 Bacillota bacterium
CGATGCGCCGGTCGTCGGCGGCGTTCAGCGGCGGACCGACCATGACGCAGACCGGCAGCGGTTTGCGCAGCTTGACGGCGACCACCGTGGCGTCATCGCCGGGCTTCTGCATATAGAGGCTGTCGCAGGCGGCCAAAAGCCGGTGGGCGATGGCGATGGCCGAGATGTCCCGCGTGTAGCTCTGCTCGAGGTATTTGACGACATTCTCTTGCTGCCAGCCGAGATTCAGGAGCTTCCCGACGCCGGCATGGATCACGCCGTCGGAGAACATGGCCAGGATGTCGTTCTCCTGCATCTGGCAGGAAGCCTGCCAGATCTGCTTGCCGGCGATCTCCACGCTGGTCTGTTCCAGCTGCAGCGGACGGCCGTTGGCCAGCAGCACCGCCTCCGGGCTGTCATACTGGACCAGGGACACCCGCCCTTCATAATCGATCCGCAGCACGCTGAAAGTCGAATAGGCAATGCCGCGCACCGCACAGACCGGCAGCGTGCTGGCGATCGTCTCGACGCACTCGGTGATCGAAGCGCCGCCGCTCAGCATGGTGGAGAGGATCTTGCCGGTCAGCGTGGCCAGGATGTTGGCCTTGACCCCGCTGCCCAGTCCGTCGGACAGCACGACGATCACATCCTGCGGGCCGCGGATGATCTCCACCCGGTCGCCGCAGAGCTCCTCGCCGGATTTACACAGGCTTTCGTGCGCGATGTCGATGTGGCAGGTCATCCGGCGTCACCTTCGTCGCTCATCGATTTCTTCAGCCGGGTCAGGGCCAGCTTGGTCTCGGCGGTTGTTTCGCCCAGCAGGCTGGCAATCTCCTGGGCTACCCGCATCTGCTTCTCGATCACCTTCTGGGTAACGGCAATCGTGCTTTCGCGCATCTGCTTCTGGGCCAGCTCCTGGTTGCAGATCGCCGTGATATCTTTGAGAATCAGGACTACCGCGCGATTCTGCGGCACACGGACGACGGTCTGCTCGACGACGATCCCGTAACGCGGGTAACTCTGCTGGGCGGTCCGGACCGCCGGGGCGGCGCCGGATGGCTCATCGTACATGTCGCAGGGCAGGAATTCCTCGATGTATTTCCCCAGCAAGGCGTCGGCACTGGTTTTCAACATGGCGCAGGCGGCGGGGTTGACCTGCTGGATGGCCAGGCTCTCGTCCAGGGCGAAGATCGCGTTCGGCGAGACATCCAGGATGGTGTTGGACATCGACTCCGCCCGCTGGCGCATGTAGGGCAGGCACATCTGGGCTTCGGCCTTGCCGCGCAGGACGGCGACCGCCTTGTCACGGCAGGAGGCGTAGCCGCAGCCGCCGCAGTTGAGCTCATCGGCGGCCGTATATTTGCCGATCCGGGCCAGGGTGGCGCGGATGGCTTCTTCCGGCGGCGGGCTCTCCAGGGCGGAAAGGTCAAGGTACTGCCGGTGGATATGCACATCCGTGTCATCGGTCAGGTGATGGCGCGAGTCGTCCTGACCTTGCATGGCAGTGGCCAGCCGGTCGCGGGCATTGAAGAAGGAGACGTTCTTCAGGCTCGGGCCGCCGCTGCAGCCGCCTTCGCAGGCATTCATTTCGATGAAGTAATCACTCAGGTCGCCGGCCCGCATGTCCTGCAGCGTCTTGACGCAGCGGTCCATGCCGTCGATCGAGATGCACTTGTATTTCTGGCGGACCGGCCGCGCCAGGGTCCGGATGATGCCGCCGGGCAGCGGGTAGAAGCGGGCGACCGGCTTTTTGAGGCCACGCTGTTCGGGGTCTTCTTCGGCGAAAGTCACGCCGGACTGGGCCATCATCTGCTCCAGTTCCTCAAAGGAGAGGGCGGCCGCCAGCACGCCGCCGTGCAGCGGATCGATGACGTCATGCTTCTTGGAAATGCAGGGGCCGATGAAGACCACCTTGATCCGGTTGGCGTAAATGGTCGTCATCGCCTGGGCATGGGCGATCACTGGCGGCGCGACCGGCGCCAGGTAATCAAGCAGGTCGGGGAAATATTTCTCAATCAGCAGCACGACGGTCGGGCAGGCCGAGGTGATGATGTTGCGCATTGTGCCCTGCTGGATCAGCGCCTCATATTGTTCGCTGACCTTGGCCGCGCCGACGGCGGTTTCCTCCAGGTGGGCGAAACCGAGTTTCTTGAGCGCCGCGCTCATCTGACCCAGGGAAATGCCCTTGAAATAGGCGCTGTACGAGGGGGCCAACGAGACATAGACCTTGCTTTTGCCGGCCAGGAAGGAGCGAACCTTGCCGATGTCGCTGACAATTTCCTTGGCCTGCTGCGGACAGACGCTCAGGCAGTGGCCGCAGAGGACGCAGGCATTGTCGATGATCTGGGCCTGTTCGCGGCTGAAGGAGATCGACTTGACCGGGCATTCCCGGATGCATTTGTAGCAGTTACGGCAGTTGGCTTCCTTTAATTTGATGATGTTCATGATTCGACCTGTCCTAAAACTTTCCCGGCAAACACCGCATCCAGGTTGGCTGCTGTCACGCCGGTCACTTTCTCGCCGTTCACGGTCAGGCAGACGCCGTCGCGGCATTCGCCCATGCAGAAGCTGGCCTTGAGCCGGATTTCCTTTTCCAGCCGGCGCTGCCGGATCAGGTCCTGCAGCTGGCGGATGATCAGGGCTGAACCCCGGATATGGCAGGAACTGCCGACGCAGACCTGAATTTCGAGCATGAAGGGAGCCTCCTTACCGTATTAATAATGACATTTCATTATAACGCGGTGCGGAGCCTGCCGGCAATGGATCAATTCAAGATTCGTTCACCTGCACAATGTTGTGGAAAAATTCGTCGACGTCGGCGCAGGATACCGAATAGACCGCCGCGTCGCCGATCTGGACCGCCACGGCGTCGACGCAGTGGCCGAGGCAGAAGACGGCCTTGATTTCGACCCGGTCGCTCAGGCTATGCTGCTCAACCAGCTCCAGCAGACGGCTGATGACCGGATAGCTGCCTTTCAGGTGGCAGGCGCTGCCGATACAGACTTTGATGATCATGGGTCCAACCTCCTTGCCCAGTCAGGGGCGATGCAGCAGCTTATGGACTCTGCCCTTTAAAATGCCGCCGTAAAGCGCCAGGATCATCGGATTCTCTTCCGAACGCTTGATCTGGGCGGCCAGATCGGCATTGTAGACGCCTTCAGCCCGCAGCCGCCGGCCGGCCAAGCCGGTCAGGCCGGGGGTCAGGGGCTGGCCGCCACCGCCGACGCAGCCGTTGGGGCAGGCCATGACCTCGACGAAATCATACTGACCGTCGCCGGCCTGCAGCCGGTCGATCAGGCCGGCGGCATTCCGCAGGCCGCTGACGACCGCCAGGCGCAGGGTCCGGCCGTCCAGTTCGATGGTGGCTTCCTTGACGCCGGCCAGGCCGCGGATGCCGGTGAAGCTGATAGCCTTGAGCGATTGGGCCGAACGGTCGCCGGTCAGCCGCCGCAGCACGGCCTCGGTCACGCCGCCGGTGACGCCGAAGAGCACGCCGGCGCCGGAGGCCAGGCCGAAGGGCATATCCGGCGCCTCGGCTTCCAGTTCGGCAAATTCGATGCCGGCGGCGCGGATCATCGCAATCAACTCCTGGGTCGTGATCACCGCATCGACATCCGGCTGATCCTCGGTCCGGCTGTCCGGGCGCGCTGCTTCGGCCTTTTTGGCCGTGCAGGGCATGATCGAGACCATGGCGGTCCGCCGCGGGTCGGTGGCCTGCGCCTGGCGGTAATGCTCCTTGACCAAGGCGGCGAACATTTGCTGCGGCGACCGGCAGCTGGAGAGATGGCTGGCGAGGGATGGGTATTTCTCCGCGCAGAAGCGAAACCAGGCCGGACAGCAGGAGGTGAAGAGCGGCAGATCGTCCGTGCTGCCGCTGGCCAGTCGATCAGCCAGCTCGCGGGATTCCTCCATGACCGTCAGATCGGCGCCCAGCGCCGTGTCGTAAATTTCGTCGAAGCCCAGCCGCCGCAGCGCCGCCACGATTTTGCCCAGCGCATTTTCGCCGCGGGGCAGGCCGAACGCCTCGCCGATGGCCACCCGGACCGCCGGCGCCAGCTGGGCAACGACCCTTTTCTGCGGATCCGCGAGCAAGTCCCAAACTTCCTGCGTCTGGAAGCGGATGGTGATGGCGCCGGTCGGGCAGACGGCGCGGCATTGGCCGCAGCCGACGCAGGCGGTGTCGGCCAGCTGGCGGTTGAAGGCCGGCATGACCTGCATCCGTGAGCCGCGATAGGCAAAATCAAGAATGCCCATGCCCTGGATTTCCGAACACATGCGCACACAGTCGCCGCAGAGGATGCATTTGTTCGGGTCGCGCACGATGCAGAGCGAAGAGCGGTCCGGCTCGTGCGGCGGGCGGCTGTTCGGGAAACGGACCTGCTTGATACCGAAGCGGGAGGCCAGATCCTGCAGCGTGCAGTGGCCGTTCTTGTCGCAGGTCGTGCAGTCGCGGCAATGCGCGGCCAGCAGGAGCTCGAGGATCATCTTGCGGTGCTTCTGCAGGCGGGGCGTATTGGTGTAGATCACCATGCCATCGCGCGGCTGCTCGGAGCAGGAGGCGACGATGTCGCCGCGCTCGGTCTCGACGACGCACATCCGGCAGGCGCCATAGGTGGACAGTTCCGAATGGTAGCAGAAGGTCGGCAGGTTGATCCCGGCTTTGCGGATTACCGCCAGGATGTTCTTCTCGTCTTCGATCGGTATGCGCTGCTTGTCAATCATCATGTAGGCCATGGTTATTCTCCCTTGCTTCTGCGGCTCATTCGGCCGTGATGGCGCCGAAGGGGCAAGCCCCCTGGCAGGCGCCGCATTTAACGCAGCGCGCCGGGTCGATGCTGAACGGCGATTTGACCTGGCCTTGAATAGCCTTGGCCGGGCAAATGCGCGCACACTTGGCGCAGCCCTTGCAGCGCTCCGAGTCAATCCGGTAAATCCGGAGCCCCGAGCAGACGCCAGCCGGACAGCGCTTATCGGTGACGTGGGCCAGGTATTCATCCCGGAAAAAGCGCATTGTGCTGACCACCGGCAGGGCGGCAGACTTGCCCAGACCGCACAGGGCGGTCTGGGTGATCGTGTCCGCCAGTTCGGCCAGCAAATCAAGGTCGGACAGTTCGCCCTGACCGTCGACGATCCGCTGCAGGATCTCCAGCATCCGTTTTGTGCCTTCGCGGCAGGGCACGCATTTGCCGCAGCTTTCGTTCTGCGTGAAATTCATGAAAAAGCGTGCGACTTCCACCATGCAGGTTTGCCGGTCCATCACCACCAGTCCGCCGGACCCGATCATGGCGCCGACATTTTTCAGGGAGTCGAAATCCAGCGGCAGATCCAGGTGTTCGCCGGTCAGGCAACCGCCGGATGGTCCGCCGATTTGCACGGCCTTGAAGCCGGCGCCGTTCCGGACACCGCCGCCGATGTCGAAAATGATCTCGCGCAGCGTCGTGCCCATCGGCTCTTCGATCAAGCCGGTGCGGCTGACGTTGCCGGTCAGGGCGAAGGCCTTGGTACCCGGGCTTTTCGCCGTGCCGGACTGCCGGAACCAATCGGCGCCGTGGCCGATGATCATCGGCACGTTGGCAAAGGTCTCGACATTGTTCAGGACAGTCGGCTTTTCCCAGAGGCCCTGCTCGACGGTGCGCGGCGGCTTGACGCGGGGCATGCCGCGCTTGCCTTCGATTGAGGCGGTCAAGGCGCTGCCCTCGCCGCAGACAAAGGCGCCGGCGCCCTGGCTGATCCGCAGCTGGAAGCTGAAGCCCGAGCCGAGGATGTCCGGACCGAGCAGACCGCAGTACTCGGCCTGGGCGATGGCGGTGCGCAGACGCTCGACCGCCAGCGGATATTCCGCCCGGACATAGATGTAGCCTTCGGCGGCGCCGACGGCATAGGCTGCGATCAGCATGCCCTCGATCATCTTATGCGGATCGCCTTCCATGACGCTGCGGTCCATGAACGCACCCGGGTCGCCTTCGTCGCCGTTGCAGACGACATAGCGGACCGGTTCGGTCTGGCGGGCGACCTGGGCCCACTTTTTACCGGCCGGAAAGCCGCCGCCGCCCCGGCCGCGCAGTCCGGAAGCGATAATTTCGGCGATGACGCCGGCCGGCGTCATTTCGAACAGCGCCTTCTCCAGCGCGGCATAACCGTCGACCGCCAGGTATTCGTCGATACTTTCGGCGTCGATGTGGCCGCAGTTTTGCAGGACCTGCCGGGTCTGCCTGCGATAAAAGGGGATCTCCTCCTGCGTCGGGTAGACTGCGCCGTACTCCTGGTAAAGCAGGCGGCTGACCGCCTCGCCCGCCAGGGTCCGGGCGAAGATCCCGGCGCAGTCTTCGGGCTGGACCTTTACATACAGGTAGCCGTACGGCTCCACCCGCACCAGGGGACCCATTTCGCAAAAGCCGTGGCAGCCGCTTTTCTTGACGCCGGCATGGGCGATCTCGGCGCCCAGCTCAACGTTGATCCGGTCGTGTTAGGCCGCCAATTGCCGGAAATTCTCGTAGATGGCCAGCGAACCGCCGGCGATACAACCGGTGCCGGCGCAGACCAGGATCCGGCAGATGTCGCGAGTGACCTGCTTGCGGGCGATTTGCCGCATCCCGGCTAATTCAAAACGATTCTGGATTTTCATGGCTGTTCACCCCTCAGCTGTTCGATCAGCGCCGCGGCCGCGTCGGGCGTCATGGCCGGATAAACCTTGTCGTTGATGGTCAGGACCGGCGCCAAACCGCAGGCGCCCAGGCAGGAGACGGTTTCCAGCGTAAAGAGCTGGTCGTCGGTGGTGTGTTTCTGGCCGCTGAGCCCCAGCTCGCGGCGCAGACGGTCCAGGATCGGTATCGACCGGCGGACATGGCAGGCCGTGCCGTCGCAGATCCGGATGATATAGCGGCCTTTGGGCTCGAAGGAGAAGTTCTCGTAGAAGGTGGCCACGCTGAAGGCATGCGCCTCACTGACGCCGATCCGGGCGGCGACATGGCTGAGCAGCTCGCCGGGCAGATAGCGGTAGATTTTCTGGATGTCCTGGATGATCGGGATCAGGGCATTGGGTTGGCATCCGTGCTGCTGGACCACGTCGTCCGCTCGCTGATAATCGAGGTTATCCATGTTCTGGCCTCCTTTAGCTTGGCCGGGGATTCCCGGTCGAGGCCATTATAAGTACGGTAATTCCGACGGGGCAAACAGAAGATGCCGGCGGTCCGAACGGTCGGCATGATTTGTATATTATTAATACGGTAAAACATAAAACCATATTTTAAATACGGTTGGCCGTTTTCCCGCCAGCGACCGGCAGAGATTATGTTTGCCGCGCCGGCTGCCAGCTCCTACAATGAGGCTGCCTGAAAAACCAAACATGCCGACAGGAGGTCTGAATATGGCACGTTTTACTTTACCCCGCGACATTTACTATGGATCCGGTGCTTTGAATGAACTGAAGAATCTGCAGGGCGCCCGGCGGGCGATCATCATCACCGGCGGCAGCTCAATGAAGAAGACCGGTTTCCTGCAGAAAACCGCGGATATACTGGCCGCGGCCGGCCTCGAAACCCGCATCTTCGACGGCGTCGAGCCGGATCCGTCGATCGAGACCGTCATGCGCGGCGCGGCGGCGATGCGCGATTTCCAGCCCGACGTGATCGTCGCCATCGGCGGCGGCTCGCCGATCGACGCGGCCAAGGCCATGTGGGTGTTCTATGAATACCCGGAAAAAACCTTCGAGGACATCAAGACGCCGTTCACGATGCCCAAACTGCGGCAGAAGGCGATTTTCGTCGCCGTGCCCTCCACCAGCGGTACTGCCACCGAAGTGACGGCCTTCTCGGTCATCACCGATTATGCCACCCATATCAAATATCCGTTGGCCGACTTCGAGATCACGCCGGACATCGCCATCCTGGACACCGACATCCCGCTGAGCATGCCGCAGGTCCTGACCGCCCACACCGGCATGGATGCCCTGACCCATGCCATCGAGGCCTATGTCGCCTCGGCCCGTTCATCCTTCTCGGATCCGCTGGCCCTGCAGGCCATCGTCGACATCTTCGCCAGCCTGGTCGCCTCCTATCGGGGGGACAAGGAAGCCCGCGCCCAAATGCACATCGCCCAGTGTCTGGCCGGCATGGCTTTTTCCAACGCTCTGCTCGGCATCGCCCACAGCCTGGCCCATAAGACCGGCGCCATCTTCGGCATCCCGCATGGCTGCTGCAACGCCATCCTGCTGCCGGCGATCATGCAGTACAACGCCAAAAGCTGCGCTTCCCGCTATGCCGCCATCGCCCGCGCCGTCGGCCTGACCGGCAGCAGCGACGAAGCCCTGACCAATGCCCTGATCGAGGCGATCAAGGACTTGAACCGCCAGGTCGGCATCCAGCAGACCTATCGCGCCAACGGCGTGACCGAGAAGCTCTTCCAGGAAAATGCCGACAAGATCGCCGTCAACGCGGTAGCCGACCCCTGCACCGGTTCCAATCCACGTCCGATCGACGTCGCCAACATGAAGAAAGTATTGACCTGCGCCTTCACTGGAGAAACTGTGAATTTCTGAGCGAAAGCTAATTGACCAAATAAGCCCTCCGGCAAAATAAGCGCTGACTGCCCATGGTCAGCGACGCCGGAGGGCTTTTTTGCGTGGCGGTAACATCGGGATGCAGTAGCTGCCTGCCTGCTATTCCACCGTGTGGTCGATAAAGAAAATGTCGTGCCGGTTGTATTCGATCGTGAACAGGATATGCCGGCCGTTATCCTCGGCGATACCGTCCGGATAGCAGAAAGCGCCAGGGAAATCGCTGATCACACGCTGGTAGCGCCAGGTGGCCAGGTCGTCGTCGGAGAACCAGATCGCCAGCGGGTTGCGATTGGTAAAACCGCAATGGTTGTTGGGCGTATGGATCAGGGCGATCCGTCCGTCCGGCAGGCCAATCAGCTTGGGCTTGTTGGAGGGATTGGGGATGGCGGTCGGCCGGGCGGCGCTCCAGGTGCGTCCGCCGTCCGCCGAGTCGCTGCGCCAGAGGCAGCCGGTACCGCAGACCCGCAGCAGCATGGCCAGACGACCGTCGGACAATTCGGCCACCGTCGGTTCGAGCCAGGCCCAGTGCCGGCCGGTGTCCCCTTTAATGGCGATCGAAGGCCCCGGATAGCGATCGTAGGATACGCCGCCGTCGGCACTGACCAGCACGCCGCAGTCCAGATGGTCGATCCGGGCATCCCAGATGCTCTTTTGCTGCAGGGGATTCTGGATATTGTGGCTGGCGACCACCAGGCGGGCGTTCTCGGCTTCGCTAATCGGGAAATACTGATAGGGGATTACAATCTGGCTGTTCTTGAGCCGGATCATGCCCCGGATGAAGCAAAAGTCCGGAAAATGCGGCGGCGCGCCGACATCGCGCCAGGTATGGCCGCTGTCGCGGCTCTCCATGACCACGCAGCGCATGTTCAGGAACCGGCCGCTGTGCACGGTCAGGAAGGCCTGGATCGATTCGCCCAGGACCATGACCTCGGTGATGTAGACCGCTTGACCGCTTTCCGGATAAATGCTGGCCGGCCGGCTCCAAGATTCGCCGTTGTCGGCGCTGTGGAAGAAGCAGACCCGGTTGCCCGGTGCCGGTTCGGTCACGTCGCCGCACTGGCTGACGCAGAGCAGTTCGCCATTGGGCATCCGGCGCAGGATCGGTTCGCAGCTGAGACTGTCACGGTGCAGCAATTTGATTCGGTTCATAAGTGTCTCCTTCTTAATGCTTCAGCTTATTTAAAATCTCCCGGGCGCCGGCAGCAATCATGTTCAATTCGCTGCCCGCCGAGTAAAATTGCATGCCAAGGTCCTTGCAGCGCGCAATCAACTGGGCGTCGGCGGTGATGATGCCGGACCACTTGCCGGCTTGCCGGGCTGCCGCGGCAACCTTGGCCAGAACCGCCTGGACCGCCGGATGCTCATATTGCCCGAACAACCCCATGTGTTGGGTCAGGTCGTTCGGCCCGACCAGCAAGCCGCTGACACCCGGTATTTGCAGCAAGTCATCGGCGATTTCGGCGGCCTGGGCTGATTCGATCTGGCAAATCACCAGGTTGCGCCGATTGGCGATCTGCATGGTCTGGGTCAGGTTGCCCGGATTATAGCCGGTATGGGCGCGGAAGGTCGATACGCCGCGGTCGCCTTCCGGTGCATAAAGGCAGCTGTTCACCAGCTTGCGGGCATCCTCGACCGATTCGGTGTTGGCCAGCAGAATGCCGCGGGCGCCCATGTCCATGTATTTGGTCAGTGCCGAACGGTCCGGCGCCGCCGTGCGGACGATCACCGGCAGACCGACGCCGTCGGCGACCGCGATGATGTCGGCGATTTGCGCATAATCGAAATAGCCGTGCTCGCAGTCGGCGATCAGGAATTCGAAGCCGCAGACCTGCAGCAGGCGGGCAATATTCGGGACATATATTTCCGACAGCATGGTGCCATAGACCTGCTCACCCCGAGCTAATTTTTCCTGCAGTTCCATAATCATTCCCCTTTCGATTCATGCGTGCGAGCTTCCGGTCCCTGTTGCAGCAAGGCCTGGGCTTTCCAGACCGAATCAGCCTGGCCGGTGATGGTCAGGGCCAGCTGCAGCAGGCCAGCCATCACTTCACCCGGCCGGACGGGCGTATTTTCCGGCAAATTGAACTCGGTCAGGATACGCTGCCGCAAGGCCGGATTCCGGAGCGCGCAACCGCCGGAGAAGGTAATACAGCCGGCCTGACCGCCGATCCGCCCGGCAGCGCGTCGGTAATAATGGGCCATATACGCGTAGGTGCCGCCGATCAGATCGTCGAGGCAGAAACCGGGGCCGATATGCCTGATCCAGGCTGCCTGGCTGGTGTAATCCTGGAGATCGACCTCCAGCTGGCTGCCGGCGTCGCAATGGACCAGATAATCCCAGATGCGTCCAGGATCGGCTGGTCCGCCGAGTTTGAACTGTACATCGGCCAGAAAGCCGGCCAGGAGATCGAGATGGCGGCCGCCCGGCAGTCCGGAGATCGAACGCAGGTAATAGCCGTCAAAGAAGGGCCGGGTTTCATAATCACCCGGCGCGAAGCAGCGGGTGATCAAGCCCAGCAGGCCGGCGGTGCCGATGTTGATATTCCAGTCGGTCTCCGGGCGGGTCAGACTGCCGAGTACGCAGCATTGGTGGTCGCCGAGATCCGGGTACAGCGGGTACGAACGACCCCGATACTGATATTGGCCGATCACTTCCATTCGGTTGGTGATCCGCGGCAAGATCAGACCGTCACAACCCGCGCGGGCCAGAAGATCGGTATTCCAGCAGCTCTGACGAATATCGGCCAGGCCGGTCGGCGCGGCGTTGGTGAGGTGACAGACTGGTGCGGCGCCCAGCCGGCTGGTCATGTAGCTGCCCAGCGTGTGGAACCGGGCGCAATCCGGCAAGGTCAAGTCGGTATGCAGCCGGGCGAAGAGATTACTGAGCGCCAGGTTACCCTTGCAGGGAACACCGGCCTGGCGCAGACTGTCGGGTGTCAGGCGGGTGCGCAGCTGTTCCAGGTAGGATTTCCCGGTATTGTCCAGCTCGCTGCTGGCGGCATCACGCCAGGAAACATAGGGCGTCAATGGCTGCAATGCCGCACCGGAAAGCACAAAGCCATGCATCTGGGTCGAGAAGAGCACGCCGGCCGCATTTGGGGCCTGCTCCAGCAACGCGTCGAGAAGTGTCTGGACTTGCTGGAAATAGACTTCCGGATCAATTTCGTAACGGGTTGGGACACGCGCGATATTACCCGGCGTCGGCAGCTGACGTTCTAAGCTGACGGTCAAACGCTCTGTGTCCAGGATGGCGCCCTTGGTGAAACTGGATCCCAAATCGATTGCGACATATCTCATGACAGCACCCGCCTGTAGACGGCCAGCTGCTGCAGCGAGATGGACCGGGCATCGCGGATGTGGACAGCCATCTGGCTGACCAATTCCGGGCTGCGGGTCACGACGCCGTCGCAGATCTGCTTGTGTTTGGCGTAGAAATCCTGGACATAATCGACTTGATAGGCATCCGTGGTGTTGAGATTCAACAGCGCGTCCATGATCGGCGCCAAGGTGTCCCAGCAGCGTAGCAGCGCCCAGCTTTCGGCGACGACGAACAGGGCGCGATGAAAGGCCATGTCCAGGCTGATGCAGACTTCCCGGCGGACATCCTGCCGGTCCCGGACAACAGCAGCAATCTGGTCGAGTACCTGGACCAGCGGCGTGTAATTGACTGGAAGGCGATGGAAAATCAGCTCGATGGCCTGCTGCTCGAGCATCTCCCGAACCAGGTAGATGTCTTCGGCGCTTTGCGCCGTGAACGGCAGAACAATCCGGCTGCCGTTCACCTGCGTCAGGATCAGGCCTTCGCCCTCCAGTGCCTGCAACGCCGTCCGCAAAGTACTGCGCGAAACCTGGTACTGCCCGGCCAGCTGGATTTCCCGCAAGTGCTCGCCCGGTTGGAATTGCTGCAGCAGGATGCGCTGGCGGATATCCTTGATGATCAGGCTGACGGCGTCGCTGCGATGCTCCTGCCGGGTTGGTAATTCGGTCATCCCAGTCACCTCCGTCCGGTCTTGTTGACCGGCCAGGCCGGTTCGCGGTCTTCCAGCACATCGACGATTCCCTGGCAAACCTGCAGACTCATGCGCTGCAGCGCCTCACGGGTCAGGGCGGCGCTGTGCGGCGTCAGCAGGACATTGTCCAGAGACAGCAATGGGTGGCCGGCAGGCAACGGCTCCGGATCATAAACATCGAGCGCCGCGCCGGCGATCCGCCTTGCCCGGAGTAAATTGACCAACGCATCCTGGTCGATGACCGAGCCGCGGGCGCAGTTGATCAGCAGGGCGTCCCGATGCAAAAGCGCCAACAGATCGCGGCCGATCAGACCACGGGTCGCTGCGTGGCCCGGCAAATGCAGCGAGACGACATCCGATCGGCTGAACAGCTCAGCCAGGCTGTCCACCCGGGTGATGCCACCCGTAAAGGCTGCCGGGCGGGCAAAGGGATCATAAGCCAGGATCTTCATATCCAGTCCATAGCAGGCTTTGCGGGCCACCGTGCTGCCAATGCGGCCCAGACCGGCCAATCCCAGCGTTTTGCCGGCCAATTCGCATCCGGGGTTCTGGTCGGCGAAATCATGGTCACTGGTGCGAACGGCGCGATCCATGGCTGTCAGTTGACGCGCCAGGGCCAGCATCATGCCGATGGTCTGTTCGGCGACCGCGTTGGTATTGGCCAGCGGTGTATTGACAACCCGGATGCCCAGCGCGGCCGCTGCATCGGCGTCGACCACATTATCCCAGCCGACGCCGTGCTTGCCGACCACTTTGAGACGTGGCGCGGCGGCCAGCCAGGCGTTCTCGATAAAGAATGTCTTCGACAGGCAGGCGTCGCAGGATGGCAGCAGTGACTGAACCGCCGCTGCCTCCGTCGGGCAGAAGACCGGCTCGCAAGAATGGGCCTGCAGGTAATCCAGTCCGGAAGAATCAATGGGCTGCGGAATGAGTACTTTGAACATGGACCTATCCTCTTCGCTTGTTGCGTAGATTAATGTATGTTGATAGGGCTATTATAAGTTAAATCACACAAAATGTCTACAAATATATAATATTGTCGACAAATGTTCGATTACCATTCTTCGTCCATAACCTGTTCAAAGTGGTTTGACAACTTCCTTTTGATTTTGCTCCCGGAATTGTTTGGGCGGCACACCAGTTTGCTGCTTGAAGATCCGATAAAAGGAGTTTAGCTTATCATAGCCAACATTCATGGCTATATCCAAAATCGGCAGATGGGACTCCGACAAAAGGTGCTTTGCCTTCTCCATGCGCGTTTTATTGATATATTCCGTGTAATGCAAACCGGTCTTTTCATGAAGTCGATTGGAAGCGTTACGCTCTGTAATATTAAAGTGGTCAGCAACTGCGGTCAGGCAAAACAGGGGATCAGCGAAATTAGCTTCAATATATTCGATGATTTGCCGGGTTAAGAGGTCATCTTGAGAAATACGGCTTTCTTGAATGCGGCTTTGCAGAAGGATGGATAGATCACACAAATACGCGATGTTGTCGTTAAATCCAACCCGGGAACGATACTCGTCGAACGGTTTGGGCAGAGCAACAGAATAACAGGACACCAGTTTTTGCAGAACACCCATAATACTGTAATAAATCATATTGGCAGTTATCGGTTGATTGAGGGTATTTTCCCCCGACTCATAGTTCATGATGACCTGTGTGAAAAATTTGCTCAGTGAATGAGCATTACCATCCAGAATCTGCTGCTTTAACTGTTCGTTACTGGCATTTGTCCATCTGGGCTTATCTTGTTGATCGAGGATGGAGCACGCAGCCGAATACTGGATGACATTTTGGGAAATAACTCTGCGAGCTTGTCCAAGAGCATGAAATACTTGCTTTTCAGCCTCGAATAAATGTAAAGGATCGGACAGCGGCAGACTGATACCAACGCACAGATCAATGTCGATGGTCCGCTTGATCTGATTCATGGTGGCCGCGATGGCATCGACAAAACAGGACTGACTATCCGTTTCAGAATCATTGACAACTGCAAACAAGATATTGGATTCGTCAAAAATGATTTCCGGATATTTTCCGGTCAGATAATCGCGAATGATCTGCCGGGCCAGAATCCATTCCCGGGTTTCCAGCGTATTGCTGCCGGATGCGGTCATCTTGATTCCGATCAGATAAAAAGGCATCTTGAAAATGGCAACATCATGCTGTACTGCCGCCATATCGTTTTCTTTCAGTGGAATGCCTTGAATTAGGGAATGGACAAGCATTTCATGGTATCTAAACTGAATATGATTATATTGATCTTTAATATCGGTTTCCGACATTTTCAATTTTTTGAGCAAGATACGGAATTGATCGAAGACCTGCTCTGGTCTACGCATCTCATTGGCTTGATCATCACAATAATTAAGCAGGCAATCATCTTCAAAGAGCGGATGCTGCGGTTGAATTGACTGACGGGCAAAATAGATGGCGATGCCGGAGGTTATCAGGATGAAGGCAAACAGATAGAGCAGCAACAAGCGCTGGATGGGCATGGTCGCTTTTTGGAACAACTCATTCGAGACATCCAATTCCAGTTTCATATCGGAATAATCGCTGGTCAGGGTATAATGGCGTACGCTTTTCCCCGTCATACTGGCGTTGGGATATATGACGCTGTATTGACCCTTAGCGGAGATTTGCGAGAAAGTAAATCGGCCATAGGAACGGATATTGTCATCGAGCAGGTAATCGATCAACGTATCGGTCGACAGAACAAAACTAATTACTATTTTAGGATTGCTGGCGTTCAAATAGTAAAAATTCATGAAGACGACATTTTGAGTCATGACACTGCTGGTAATTTCATTACCAAACCGGGCGATATCGAGTGGACCGATGAATGATAGCGTATCAGTCAGCAATAATTGCTGCCAGGTCGGGTAATCGATCAGCGGATTTTGCAGATATCGATTGAAATAATCTGTCTTATCCCAGTAAACAGCATCCGAGGTGACCAGGGTATTGTTATTGGCAAATTGGATATAGGCATCAGAAATCAAGTCGAAATCCCAGACATTGTTATCCAGAGACTTCATCATGTTATATAACAGGATGTCCAGTCTGCTGTTCACATCACGTGTCACGGACAGCTTGAGCACATCCTCAT
>JAEXPB010000016.1 GCA_023438965.1 Bacillota bacterium
GGTGAGCCGCATGTTTAAGGAACTGACTTCCCAGATCTTGAAAGCCAAAGCCAAGGAGATGGGCATCGACTGCATCGGCATTGGAAACGTTGATCGTTACAAGGACGCGCCGGTCATGTTCAACCCGCTGACCTACTACCCCGACTGCAAGTCGGTCATTACCATCGCGATGCGCATTCCGCGCGGTTCCTACCGCGGCATTATCGAGGGCACGCACTGGCACAACTACACGTTCTACTCCTATAACCGCCTGAATACGGTCTTCCGCCCGCGACTGACCTACGCTCTCAGCTGCTTTATCGAGAATTTCGGCTGGGAAGCCGTGCCGCATTATCCGGGCGGCCCGGAAGTCGCCGGCCGGATGGAGCCGCTGGCGCCGGGCAAGGTGCCGCCGGAGGTCTGGCTGTCGGCCCGCATCATGGCGGCGGGCACCGGCATGGGTGAGATCGGCCATTCCAAAGTCTTCCTGACCCCGGAGTTCGGTCCGCGCGTTCGCATCGGCATGATCCTGACCGACGCGGAGCTGGAGCCGGATCCGATCCTGCCGACCGGTACGCTTTGCAACCATTGCGGCCGTTGTGTCAAGGACTGCCCGGGCGCGGCCATCCCAAAAACCCGGGAACAGGAAAAGAAAAACCTGCATATCCAGGTCGGCGACCAGGACCTGTACTGGGGCGATGTCGACATGGGGCGCTGCACGCTGACCCATCACGGGCTGAACAACCGCATATCGCCTTTCCTGAAGAAGGACCTGCCCAACTTCGAATTCGATGTGACGAAGGCGGACATGACCGAGGAAGAGGCCTACACCCTGACCCACGTGATCGCCGGCGGCACCTGGGGCCGCCAGTTCGACGCGCCGGACGATGCGGTCATTCATTATTATAAGTATATCCGCAGCCATGTCGGCTATTTCGCCCTGTGCGGCGCGCGCGGCTGCATCTGCTCCTGCATGGACAGTCTGGAAAAACGCAAGGCGATCCGGAATCTATTCCGGAATCCGCTCTACAAGCGGCCGCTCTGGATCCTGCCGGTCCAGAAATTCAAGCGCGTCGGCCGATTGAACATTGGCCGCGAGCAATTCCTCGACCGGAAGTATCCCGGCCTGCGCAAGAACGAGTATTAAAAACCCGAAGGACTGTGCGTCGCAACAGTCAGCCAATTATTCAATCTCGCGGCCGCAATGCGGGCAGCGTGGCAACCGACCACCACATGGCGTCGAAGACGCTCACGAATTTATCCGGTTGAGTAGCATTTTCGATATTGAACATAACAACAGATGCAATGATCATCAGGACAATCAGCACCAGCAAGGCGGATAGCAATTCCTCCGCCTTTTTGCGCAGCACTTTGAGGATGGTCGTCAGGACGCTGGTGATTACGGCATAGACGCCTCCGCTCGATCAAAAAGACTGCCTGATCATATCAAAGCTTGACCAGTCTGACCATCGTGCCCGCACATACTGGCGGTCAATGTAGCAACCAGCTACAATATATTATATATTAATAAAAATGTAGCTAAAATTATACATTGTAGCGAGCTATATACGTGAATATAGCTATAATATTTCGTATATGTCTCTTGACGCGACATATTTCGAATGCTATGCTAATAAATATTAACGGCCGAATTATCATATAACCTCATCTCGTTTTCTGAACCGGTGCAGCAGACCGCTGGCGCTACGCCAGACGAAAAAATGTTTGTTATTTTCAGGGAGCTCCTGGCCAGATCCGTGTTTTATCAACCGGAAACCTGAACGGAACAAAACTTGGCATGCATTTGGAAAGGATGAGATTATGCGAAAAAAGAAAAAAGCTTTTCCGGTACTGCTGGCCGCAGTGCTGCTCTCCATTGTTCTGGCGGCCGGTCAGACGGTCGCGGCTTATGACGCGGTGACGATCACCTTCTCAAATATCGGCAGTTCCGGCACATCCCTGCCATCTTTGACCCTGTCGGCATCCTATACCGGCCTGGTGGTCGATGGGGTGGCCATGGTTGCCCTGACTGACCTGGCGTCCTGCATGGGGGCCGATGTTTCTTACAGTTCGAACATCTGGTTCCTGGATCGGGGCATGCAGACCACGATGTTTACCGAAGGATCGACCACGATGTGGACCAGCAATATCTATGAGGTTTATGATCCGGTCAACGGCCTGTATGACGAATATGAGCAGACCTGGAGCACAGACATGCCGGCCGCGGCCCAGACTATCGACGACTGCAAGTACGTGCCCCTGCAAATGGCCGCCAGGCAGTTGGGCGCGCTGCTGGCCGAACCCTATAGCAGCACCTGGCGGGTCTATGATTTCCGGATCAACTACACCAGCCCGCTGAGCGACGACAATGAATATATTGTCGGTGGCGACTGGCTGAGCAGCTGGTCCTCGCATGCGGATGACCACCTGGCCGACCATTTTCACATCGATGAATTCTGGAGCAGCAGCTCCTACAGTTATGCCAGACAACTGAAAATCGCTGTATCCAGTCTGGAATCGGCCGAAAGGGTTCGGCATTATTTCCGCAATGACCAGTCCCTGGTGCTGTCCAGTGCCTTCCGCAGCTGGGCTTACAACGTCGCGCTGGGCGGCTGGCGCTACAGCTTCCATATGCGCGGCCGGGCCTGGGATGCAGCGCTGGATTCGCTCTACACATCCGCCTACGACGAATTCTGCAACGGCGAGTCCACGCCGATCGATGTGGCCGGCTACAATTTCTGGCGCTCACGCGTGCCGACCACCAGCAATTCCCGCGGCTACGAGATCGAAAAGATGCCAACGGGCGGCGATACCTGGCTCCACCTGCAACGGCAGCCCGGAGTGGACGATGCGGCGCAAAGGCCTTGAATCAGGATGAGGGAAAGGATGGTCATGCTCCATGATCAAGAAAAATCTGAATAAAATTTTATTACTGGCTGCCGTGCTGATCCTTCTCGCCGGCTCGGCGGGCGCGCCGGCTGTGCTGGCTGCCGCAACGGCTGATTCGGCTGTTGAGCTGGCAACGGTTGTGAATGATTATATTCGTTGCCTGCAGACGCGTGATTTCGCTGCGGCGCTGGCGCTGCTGCCTGCCACCGGACTGGGCGATGACCCGCTGATCCACAACGCGGCAGCGGAAAGCCAGAACCTTGGCGAGGCCGCCCGGCTTCAATTGACGGCATCTGCAACCGCCAGGGAGTTGCTGGCTAACCAATATGACTTTGTGACCGCACAATTCGGCGCCGATGCCTGGACGAAAGTCGCTTATCAAATTGTGCCGATTGGCTGCCCGGAACGAGTCGAAGTCTATCAGGATGCCGACAGCGGCCGGATCCTGGCCAAAGCCGATGCGCTGCAGATCACCGATCTCTATTGGCAGGAGCTTGCCCAGGCGAAGGGGATTACGCTGGCTGATTTTCTGCAGCCGAAAGCAGCTGCAGGTCAGCGGGATGCCTCTGCCAACCTGAATATCCTGACTGCCCGCGAGCTGGGCTACCGGCCGCCCGTCCGGGTTGTCCTGGCGGATGCTTATGCCTGCAGCCAGATTGTCCTGTCATTCAACGGCGGCAGCGAATCAGCCGCCGGTGAGTATAATTTTATTTTGACAGCCGACCGCCAGAAGGGACACTGGGCGCTGCGCCAGGGTTTGCAATGGGAAATCGCCCCGCCCGCCGGACTGGTGACCGACAAGTAAATGGAAAGAGGGAGAATGCGGATATGCGTAAATGGAAGAATGCTCTCCGGAACCTGATTCTGGCAGCAATGCTGATCGCCATGCTAGCTGCGGTCTGGTCAGCCGGTTGTATGGTAATACCGATGACCACGGGCCCTTCAGCCACCAGCGGACCCTCGGCCAAGCCCACGGGAAGCACGCCGGCCCCGAGCAGCACGGCACCCACGACGACAGCCGCCCAGGCGATGCAGTTCAGGCTGCTGGCTGATAACAGTCATATC
>JAEXPB010000145.1 GCA_023438965.1 Bacillota bacterium
GGTAGTATATGAAACTCAAAATCACCGCCCTGCTGCTTACTGTTGCCCTGATAGCCGGGTTGGCTGCCGGTTGCGGACCTGCCGCCACAACGACCACGACGACCAAAGCGGATACCGTAGCCGCTGCTTCGGTTACCGATAATGCGGCTGTGTTCGAAAAATCGATCGGAACCCAGGGCAAATGGATCATCTGCACAACCAAAGACCTGACCATCGACAAAGAGCTGGTCCTGGAAGGCGACTTCAAGAATGGCAAGAAGGACGCCGCCGGCAACGAAACCCTGCAGCGGAAGATCGGCCTCTATACCCAGGACGCCAATCGGAACATTACCGCCCGTTTCACCCTGACTGTCAAAAAGCTGACCATCAAGAGCGCCAACGCCAGCATCGAGCATGGCACGCTCAAGGGCGATCTTTATGTTGCTGTCAAAAATTTCCAATTGATCGACGCCACAATCGACGGCAATGTCTACTTTGCATCCGAAGATATTAAAACTTCCTTTAAAATGGACGCCACCAGCAAGATCACCGGCAAACAGGAAGTGAAAGCCGGCTGATCGGAGGTAAGCCAATGAAAAAAATCATTATCCTGGGCGCCGGCTATGCCGGCGTCCTTACTGCGAAAAAGCTGGCCCGCCGGCTGAAAAAGCGTGACGATGTCCAGATCACCATCATCGATAAAAACCGCTACCACACCATGCTGACCGAACTGCACGAAGTTGCCGGCAACCGGGTGGAGGCGGACAGCATCCGGGTCAGCCTGCAGAAAATTTTTGCCGGCCGCAAGGTGGCGATTGTCACCGATCAGATCCGGAACATCGATTATGACCGCCAGGTGCTGATTGGCGATGCCGGCCGGTACGAATATGACTATCTGGTGCTGGCCGCCGGTTCCCAGCCGGCATTCTACGATCTGCCGGGTGTACAGGAGCACACCTTCAAGCTGTGGTCCTATACCGACGCCATCCGCCTGCGCTCGCACGTCTTTGAAATCTTCGAGAAGGCCCTGAACGAGAACGACCCGGAGGAGCGTCGCCGCCTGCTCACTTTCTATGTGGTCGGCGCCGGCTTCACCGGCGTGGAGATGGCTGGCGAATTGGCCGAATGGCTGCCGCAGCTCTGCGATGAATTCGAAATCGACCGCGAGGAAGTCCGGATCATCGAAGTCGACATGCTGGACCGGGTGATCCCGAATCTGACCCCGAAGCTCTCCGCCAAAGCGCAGCGCCGCCTGGAAAAAGTCGGTGTCCAGGTCCTGCTCCGGACGACCATCCGTTCGGTCAGCAGCGGTTCGATCGAATATCAGCGTGCCGGCGAAATTATCCGCGACATAACGGCTACAGTGATCTGGACCGCAGGTACCGAATGCTCGGACATCGCCAAGTGCGCCGTCCAGCTGAAACAGGTTGGCCGGGGCCGCATCCAGTCCGACGTTTACCTGCATGCCGAAGGCCGTGCCAATGTTTTTGTCGGCGGTGACAACCTGTTTTATATCCCGACCGGCGAAACCCGGCCGGTTCCGCAAATGGTCGAGAATTGCGAGCACTCCGCCGCAACGATCGCCCACAACCTGGTCGTTGATTTGACCGGCCAGGGCCAGCCCGAAGCATACCGGCCGAAATTCCACGGCGTGATGGTCAGCATCGGCGGACGTTACGGTGTCGCCCATGTCGGCACGGCGACGCACAAGATTGCGTTGGCGTCTTTCTTCGCCATGCTGCTCAAGCACCTGATCAACCTGGTCTATTTTGTCCAGCTGCTGGGCTGGAACAAGGTCTTCAGCTACCTGAAACATGAATTTTTCACCATCCGTCATTGCCGCAGCATCCTCGGCGGTCATTTCTCCAACCGGACACCCAGCTTCCTCCTGGTGCCTCTGCGTTTGTTCCTGGGCGCCTTCTGGGTCTGGGAAGGCATTAAAAAAATCAACGAAGGCTGGCTGCAGTCACCGAAGCTGACCGCATTTTTCCAGGGTGCCAGCGACCTGTTCAACAAGATCGTCGCCAATGCGCCCAGCAGCGGTTCCGACACGGTGGCCGGAGCCACCGGCGCCGCGGAGACAGCCGGCAGCCTGCTGCTCAACTGGAACATTCTCGGTTTCCTGCACATCATCCTGATCAACGCCAGCGACATCGCCATCAAAGTGCAATTCAGCCTGATGGACTGGTTCACACAGACGGTCATCCTGCGCAATGACGGCACCCAGGTTTTCTTCCAGGCGGTCATTGTCATTTCCGAGCTGCTGGTCGGCCTGGCTCTGGCTGGTGGTTTGTTTACCACCCTGGCCGCCGGCTATTCGATCATCCTGCAAGTCCTGTTCGTCATGACCACCGGCTTGTATCTGGGCACCTGGTGGATGGTTTTCGCGGCGATTGCGGTGCTTATCGGCGGCGGCCGCATCTTCGGTTTCGATTATTATGTCATGCCCTGGCTGAAGCGGCACTGGAAAAAAGTCCGCTTCGTCCGGAAGTCCTACCTGTACCATGACTGACATCCGCGCCGCTATTCCATTCGATGAAGCCCTGCCGGCCGTGCAGGAGCTGATGGTTCGTACGCTGCGGCGGTCCGACCCGGTTTTGCAAGATGTCATGACGCTCCTGACCCTGAATGGCGGCAAGAATGTCCGGGCCCGGCGGGTGCAGGCGGCAG
>JAEXPB010000285.1 GCA_023438965.1 Bacillota bacterium
GATCAGCTGCGCTTGTTTCAGGGCTTCTTCAGCCGAATGCTGGATGCCGGGGGTGGTTGGCGCATATTCATACATCATCGCGGCTTCCGTCTGATGCCGCAGCGGCATCGACAGCGGCGACGGCACATCCGGGCAAACCTCCCGGACCTGGACCAGGCCGGCCTGGATGTCCTGAAGAATCTGCTCGACGCCGGGCAGATCCCAATAATCTTCGAGGCATTCCCGCCGGGTTTCGCGCATCAGCGGATGCCGGTCGTTGCCGGCCAGCGCATCAAGCATTTCGGCGCCGCGCAGGCGCTGCACCCACAGCGGCTGGCGGCCGGCCTTGCGTACGCCCATCATCAGGGCGCGGGCGGCATTGTAACGGAAAGCCATGTTGAACAACGGCGTTTTGGTCAAGGCCGCCAGCAGGACCGGCCGGGCCGAAGCCGCCGGAATGCGGCCCAGCAGGCCTTCCGGCATCTGGCATTCGCCGTAGGGAAAGAGCAGGAACCCGTCATCGTCATCGACATAGCTGATGTAGGTGTTGGTCAACCGCTTGGCCGTTTCCGCCGCCAGAATGGCCAGCGGTTCGTTGATCGGACGCCCGAACACCGAATGGACCATGATTTGCGGGGTGCCGGATTCATCGCGGAAATGCTCGACCAGGAGCGTCCGGTCATCGGGCAGGATGCCGGTGGCGGCCAGCTGGCGCTTGACGATCTGTTCCGCGCCATCGGCGGAATCTTCATCCAGGCCCAGACCAGTCAACTCCTGCCGGATCGTGTCGGTTGCACAGGCTTCGTTCAGGCGGCGGAAAATGGCGCCGAAGGCCCGGCCGGTCTGCAGCCGGCGCCCCTTGATTTCGCCTTTCCAGAACGGCGGACGTGCGCCGCCAGGCGATGAAGGGGTTACAACAACCTGGTCTTTCCGGATGCTGATGATCTGCCAGGCAAAAGTGCCTAACAGGAATTTATCGCCCAGCCGGGCCTCGAAGACATACTCCTCGTCCAATTCACCCAGTCGGACGCCGCTTTCCGTCCGGACGGCATACAGTCCGCGGTCGGGGATCGTGCCGCCGGCCGAGACCGCCAGCATGCGGCTGTACGGATCACCCTGCACCTGATCGTGGATGCGGTCGTACAGGACTCGCGCCCGGACCGGCTTGTCGCGTTCATGTTCGTAATCGCCCGCCAGCATGGCCAGGACATCGCGCACATCATCGCGTGTCACATCCCGGAACGGCCAGGCCCGGGCCAGGACCGCCATGACCTCATCCAGACTGTAGCCGTCGCCGGTCGCCATCGACACCAGGTGCTGGGCCAGGACATCCAGGCACAAACGCGGCGGGTGGCAGGCCTCAATCCCGCCCTGGCGCACCACTTCCGCGGTCAGGCCGCTGTAGAGCGCTTCGGCCGGAACACGCGGGAAGATGTGCATGACGCTGACGCGGCCGGGGTTGTGGCCGGCGCGGCCCAGACGCTGCATGGCGCTGGAGATCGAGCGCGGACAGCCGATCTGGAAGACCTGGTCAATATCGCCGACATCGATGCCCAGTTCCATCGACGATGTGGCGCACAACAGGCGCAGCGAACCGCTGCGCAAATCCTGCTCAACCGCGAGCCGCTGTTCTTTGGCCATGCTGCCGTGATGGGTGCGGGCAAAGTCGCCGCCGGCCAGCTGGTTGACAAAATAGGCCAGCTTTTCGGCATACGCCCGCCCTTCGACAAAAGCGATGGCGCTGCGCAAACCGCTGCAATGGCTGTAGACCGCCTCGGCAATGTCCTGCCAGACATTCACCTGCCGGCCGGCGCCTTTACCGGCCAACGGGCTGGTAATCGCCAGCCGGACGGATTTGCGCATCACCGGGGCGACGATGACCGCCGGATCGGGTGCCAGGTAGGCTGCCGCCAGATCCAGCGGCGCGATGGTGGCAGACAGGCCGATGCGCTGGAGAGGCTGCGGACAGAGACGGTCCAGCCTGGCCAGGGAGAGCATCAGGTGCGCGCCGCGCTTGGTGTCGATCAGGGCGTGCAGCTCATCGATGATGATCCAGCGTGCCGTTCGCAACATCGGCACGGCTGTCTGGCTGGTCAGCATCAGATAAAGGGATTCCGGGGTGGTGATCAGGATGTGCGGCGGGGTTTTGATCATCCGCCGTCGCTCTAGCTGGGGCGTGTCGCCCGTGCGGATGGCAACAGTCAGACCGGGCAGGCGGTCCGCCGGCACGCCGGCATCATGCTCTTCCCTGGCGATGCCGCTGAGCGGCCGGCGCAGGTTCTCCCGGATATCGCCGGCCAGCGATTTGAGCGGCGAGATGTAGATCAACTGCAATTCCTGCGGGAGCATGCCGGACCGGGCCTGGGCCCGCAGCCGGTCGATGAAGACCAGGAAAGCCGACAGCGTCTTGCCGGTGCCGGTCGGTGCCGACACCAGGGTGTGCCGGCCGGAGGCAATGGCCGGCCAGGCCTCTGCCTGCACAGCGGTCGGCTCGCCGATGGCCCGGGCGAACCAGCTTGCCGTATACGGGTCAAAAAGACTCAGCGCCGTCATCGGCATGGTCTTGCCTTTCCGGGTGATCCGGCTCAGCCGGCCTGGTGGGTGGCAACCCCCAGATAAGCGTCCTGGATGCTTTTGTCGTTCAGCAGTTCTTCGCCGGTGCCGCTAAGGGTAACCCGGCCGGTGACCATGACATAGGCCCGGTCGGCGATCTTCAGGGCGGCATTGGCATTTTGCTCGATCAGCAGGACCGTGGTGCCCTGATCATTGATGCGCCGGATAATCCGGAAGATCTCCCGGACCAGCTGCGGTGCCAGCCCGAGCGACGGCTCGTCCATCATCAGCACCTGGGGCCTGGCCATCAGCGCCCGGCCGACCGCCAGCATCTGCTGCTCGCCGCCGGACAGCGTGCCGGCCATTTGCCAGTGCCGTTCCTTGAGACGCGGAAACAGGTCATAGACCCGGTCGACATCTCCGGCGATCTCGGCTTTGTTTTTGCGCAGGTAGGCGCCGATTTTTAAATTTTCCAGCACGGTCAGGTTGGTAAAGACTTTGCGGCCTTCCGGAACCAGCACGATGCCGCGCTCGACGATTTTCTGCGAATCCAGGCCGCGGATGACCTCGCCGTTCAGCCGGATCGTGCCGCCGGAGGCTGCGACCAGGCCGCTGATGGCCTTCAGGGCCGTCGATTTGCCGGCGCCGTTGGCGCCGATCAAGGTCACGATCTCGCCGGCGCTGACATGGAAAGAAATGCCTTTCAGGGCTTCAATGCCGCCGTAATGGACGCTGAGGTTTTCAATTTCCAGCAGATTCATTCGTTCACCCCCAGGTAAGCTGTGATGACATCAGGATTGTTCTGCACCTCGTGGGGCGTGCCTTGCGCGATCAGCCGACCGAAGTCGATGACATAAATGCGGTCGGAAATGTCCATGACCAGATCCATGTGATGCTCGATCATCAGGACGGTCAGATGGAAATCCTGCTTGATCCGGCGGATGAAGGCGGTCAGGTCCTCGGTCTCCTGCGGGTTCATGCCGGCTGCCGGCTCGTCCAGCAGCAGCAGACTCGGCTGCGTGGCCAGGGCGCGGGCGATTTCCAGGCGCCGCTGCTTGCCGTAGGGAAGGTTGTCGGCGATCTCGTCTTTCAGGTCGGCCAAGCCGACAATTTCCAGCAGGCGCAGGCTGGCGGCACGCATCGCCTGTTCCTCGGCGCGGTTGATCCGGAAAGCGGCAGCAAAAAAGCCGGCTTCCATCCGCATATGCCTGGCGATCAGGACATTCTCGAAAACCGTCAGATGCTTGAACAAGCGGATATTCTGGAAGGTGCGGGCGATACCCTTCCGGGTGATCTGGTCCGGCGTCGGCTGCAGGACACGGGTGTACATGCCCTTGTTCGAACCGTTGAAAAGCTTGACCATCTTGCCGCGCGGATGGTTCTCCACCAGATCGCGGCCCTGGAAGCAGACCCGGCCGTTGGTCGGGGCATACA
>JAEXPB010000191.1 GCA_023438965.1 Bacillota bacterium
GTCTATTTTCCGGACTTTTCATTCTATCGGGACACGGCCGACTGCAAACCGGTCAGGCGGTGGAAACAATCAGTCCGGGCGATCAGTTCTTCCTGCCGGCCGCCATGCCGGCTGCACAATTATTAAGCGCAGGGCCCGAACCGATTCTGGCCCTGCGCTATTGGGGACCCGACTGTTAAGTCCCTATTTGATCTCCTCGTCGAAGACCACGGCGACCTTGCCGCACTTGCCCTCCGCCATCAGGCGGTAGGCGGCGTCGGCCTGGTCGAGCGGGAAGCGGTTGGTGACCAGGTCTTCCGGGTGGATGCCCCAGCGCACCAGCTTGGCCACCAGCTCCTCCATCTTCCAGATGCTGGTCACCCAGGAGCCGTAGATCGTCTTCTGGTCGTGGATGATGTCCGGGCTGGGATTGAACTCGACCGTACCGCCCTCGCCGACGAAGGCGATCCTGCCCCACTTGCGGGTGGCCCGGATCGCCAGCTGACGACCCAGCGTATGGCCGGAGCAGTCGATCGCCCGCTCCACGCCCTGGCCCCGCGTGGCGGCCAGGATCGCCGGCAGCGCGTCCGGCCCGCTCAGCAGCGTCAGGTCGGCCAGCCCTTTTTCGCGCGCAATCTGGCAGCGCTCGGGCACCGTGTCGACGCCGATCAGCTTCTCGGCCCCCATCGCCTTGGCCAGCATCAGCGTCGCCAGTCCGACCGGACCGAGGCCGACGACCAGCACGGCGTCATTGCCGGAAATGCCGATCTTCTCCAGGCCTTCGTACACCGTGCCGAAGCCGCAGGCCACCTGTGCGCCGTCGGTGTAGGTCAGTTCGTCCGGCAGCGGCACCAGGTCCTTCTCGTCGGCCAGGATGTACGGCGCCATGCCGCCGTCGCGCTGCCAGCCGTAGGCCGCGCGCAGCGGGCTGGTGCAGCTGATCATGTAGCCCTGGCGGCAGTCCATGCACAGGCCGCAGCCGGAGATATGGTAGATGACCACCCGGTCGCCTTCCTTGAAGCGGCGCATGCCGGGGCCGCACTTCACAATCTGGCCGGCCGGTTCATGGCCGGCGATCTTGTTCTGGTAGCCCTCCGGGCCCTTGCCGAGATGCTCGCGGTAGATCGCCCGGATGTCGCTGCCGCAGATCGTCGAGGACTTGGTGCGGACCAGGACCTGGCCGAAGCCCGGCTCCGGGATTTCGACTTCCTTCATCAGGACGGTGCTGTTGCCCGGCAGATAGGCGGCTTTCATCGTGTTGCTCATGTGTTTGGTCCCCTTTCCATCGCTTGCCGGCGCGCAGGCCGGTTCTTAATGAATGCTCATCGATACTTCCAGCTGGCTTGCCATGGCCGAATCGCCAGCCGCCATCTTCAATCCCAGAGTTCGGTCCAGTCCCGGGCGCCATCCCAAAGGAACACCTGGCCTTTGATCAAGCGGCAGTTCTGGTCGACTCCCGCCAGATCGCCCATTTCCGATTCAGTCAGCGGATCGCCGGCGACAGCCTGCAGATTGGCCGCCAGCTGTTCGGGCTTGACGGCGAAGGGGATCGGGATCTGACCGCGCTGGACAGCCCATTTCAGGCAGATAGCGGCCGGATGCACGTCATGCGTCGCGGCAATGCGCCGGACGACCGGATCATCCATATCCACAATGTCGCCGGTTGTACGGTCCCGCTCTGGACGGGAGGGGGACCCGAGCGGGCAATAGCCGATCGGCTGGATGCCATGCTTCTGGCAAAACGCAAAAAGCTCCGGCTGCTGGAAGGTCGGGTGCAGCTCCATTTCATTGGCGGCCGGCATGATCGTGCAGTCGCGCAGCAGCATTTCCAGCTTGCGGACCGTCATGTTGGAGGTCCCGATCTGGCGGACCAGACCGGCTTTCTGCAGCCGCTCCATCTGGAACCAGGTTTCCATATAGCGTTCGTGAATATAGGGCCGGGCGCTGGCGTCATGGAAATCCGGCGGCGCACCGACCGGATGGAAGTTGCGGTACGGCCAGTGCACCAGGTAAAGATCCAGGTAGTCCAGGCGCAGGTCCTTGAGGGTCCGGGCGCAGGAGAGCAGCACATCGCCGCGGCCATGCCGGTCGTTCCAGACTTTGGAAACGACGAAAAGGTCCTGACGGGCAACCATGCCGACCTGCATCGAATGTTCCAGTACAGCGCCGACCTGGGCTTCGTTGCCATAGACGGCCGCGCAGTCGATCAGCCGGTAACCCAGTTCAATCGCATGGCGGACCGCCCGGGCTACGGTTTCCCCGTCTTAGCGGTCGGAACCGAAAGTGCCGGCGCCGATACCGGGCATGACGGCACCGCCGCGCAGGATGTGCGGCGGGATCCTGCCAGCCGGACTGGCGTCAAGATGGGACAAGGAACCGGTTATTTGCGTCGACATGGCATTCACCTCGCGATAGTTTGTATTTAGTCTGTCCAGCTGGCTTAAAGCCGGCTTGCTCTCATCATAACGAAACGTTTCGCTCTTTGCAATAGCCTGATTTGCCTGATTCATTTACCGAACATGATCAGGCCAACTGTGGCTGACCGACCGAACCACCAGGCAGCAAAGCTGTTTTCAAGCGCAGAAGGGCTGGCAGACCAGCTCTGTCGCCGCCAATGCGGCGTACCAGCAAACTGGCCGCCGCTTCGCCGATCTGCTGCAAAGGCTGCATGACAATGGCCAAAGCGGGTTTATACAACTGGGCCAGCGCCTGATAATCGAAGCCGATGAAGGAAAGACCCTCCGGAATGCGGACGCCTCCCTCCGTCAGCGCCAGCACCGAACCGAAGGTCATTTCATAATTCGTGACAAACAGGGCAGTCGGCGGATTAGGCAGCGCAAGCAGATCCTGCGTTTGCCGGTAACCGCTCTCGACATCGTAAGTGCCCTTGCGGACCAGGGCAAGGTCAACCGGCACGCCATAATCCTCATGCACCCGGAAATAGCCTTTGAGCCGTTCTTCGGCCGTAAAAATACCGTCCGGGCCGCCAATGACGCCGATCCGACGGTGTCCCTTGACAATCAGCTTCTCGACCGCGTCATAAGCGGCGTTGAGATTGTCAGCCAGGACCGTGTCGCAGACGACGCCGCTTACCGGCCGGTCAATCAGGACGACCGGAACGCCGCGATCCTGCAGGCGCCGGATTCCCTCGGCATAGCCGTGCAGCGGCATGAACAGCAAGCCGTCGATGCTGCGCCCGGCTAGAAAATCAAATTTCTCACGCTCCAGATTTTCATTCTGACGGTAATCGCAGACCAAGATACTGTACCCTTGACGTAAGAGCTGGTTTTCCAGGCTGGAAATAATGCCCATGCAAAAAACGTTCTCCAGATCCGGGATCAGCACGCCGATGGTCATGCTGCGCCGGGTTTTCAGACCGCGGGCCAGATTGTCGACGGAATAGCCCAGATCATGGATCGCCGCCCCGATGGCCTCGCGATTGACGTCCAGCACATGACCGCCATTCAGATATTTCGAGATGGTGGCCAAGGACAGTCCGGTTCGTTTGGCGATGTCTTTGATGGTGGCCATACAACCTCCGAACGAAACGTTTAGCTCTAGATTTGATTATAATGCAGGATAAGCGTAGCTGTAAAGGAGAAATTCCCTTCTGTTTTTCATGAACATTTCACCAAAATCGTTCTGATCGGTCCGGTAAAGCATATTTAGTTAAACGAATTGACAATATTCATGAAGCATTTTACACTAAAACCAGTACCGATCGGTAAAGACATGGTCAAACAGGAGGTTAACATGACTGAAGCAGCTATTTTTACCCAACCAGGCAGCTTTCTGGTAGGTTGCAATTATTGGGCATCCCATGCGGGGACTCATATGTGGCGCGATTGGCGGGCTGAGTCGGTCGAAGCCGACTTTCGGCGTTTGGCCGCTAACGGTATTCAGGTCTTGCGCGTTTTCCCGCTTTGGACCGATTTTCAGCCGATTAGCCTTTTGCGCGGGGTGATGGGCGAACCGGTTGAATATCGCTTTGGCGAACAGCCGCTGCCGGACACCGCTGCCGGCCGGGCTGGCGTGGATGAGCAGATGATCAGCCATTTCGCCGAAATGGCCCGCTTGGCGGAGCAATATCAGCTGCAGCTGGTGGTTGGCCTGGTCACCGGCTGGATGAGTGGCCGCCTCTATGTGCCGCCGGCGCTGGAAGGTTTGAATGTTCATACTGATCCTACGGCGATTATGTGGCAAGTACGTTTCGTTAAATATTTTGTCGAAGCATTGAAGGAATATCCGGTTATTGCCGCCTGGGATCTGGGTAATGAGTGCAATTGCATGGCCAGGTCGGAAACACAAGCTGCTGCCTGGAACTGGAGCTGCGCCATTGCCGATGCGATTCGGTCCAAAGACCAAAGCCGGCCGGTCATCTCCGGCATGCATGGCCTGAAGACTCAAGGCGTCTGGCGAATTACCGACCAGGCCGAACTAACCGACATCCTGACCACCCATCCCTATACATCGCCTACCTATGGCAGCGACCGCGATCCGGGCAACACGATCGCCCCGCTTTTGCATCCGACGGCCAATACGCTCTTTTACCGGGGGATAGGCCAGAAGCCTTGTTTTGTCGAGGAGTGCGGCACCTTTGGCCCGATGAACATGAGCGAACGTATTTCAGCCGATTATGCCCGCAATAATTTGTTTACGCTGTGGGCACATGACTGCCGGGGATTCCTGTGGTGGTGCGCGAACGAACAAAGCCATCTGGCTCATGCACCCTATGACTGGACCATGATGGAACGCGAGCTGGGGCTTTTCCGTGCCGATGGCAGCAATCGGCCGGTGCTGGCGACGATCAGCCAGTTCGCCCGGTTCGTGCAAGATTTCCCCTATGGTCGTCTGCCCAGCCGGCTAGTCGACGCTGTCTGTATTCTGCCCGATGTGGAAGATACCTGGAACAATGCCTACGCCAGTTTCATCCTGGCCAAGCAAGCCGGCTTGGATCTGGAATTCCAGTTTGCCGATCAGCCTTTGCAAGAAGCGCCCTTGTATCTGTTGCCCGGCACAACCGGCATCTTCGCCAAGGGGATCAGCGTTCACCGCATGGAAGCGCTGCTGGAAAAAGTGCGCGCCGGGGCTATCCTTTACATCTCGATGGATGGCGCCGTCTTTGATCATTTTGAGGACTACGCTGGCGTTGAGGTGCAAACCCGCGCCAAAAGCGCGACCGCCGACCGAATTGTCTTGCCGGGCGGACAGCCGCCTGTCGAATTAACCCTGCAGGGAACCTACAAGCTGCAGCTGCAAGTGACCCATGCCCGCGTGCTGGCCAAGGAAGCCGACGGCAACCCCGCCCTGACCTGCGCTAATTATGGACTGGGGCAAGTCATGTTCCTCCGCTATCCGCTGGAGCGTTATGTCGTCAGTCAGCCGGGATTGTTTCACCGGCCGGATGCTCAACCGTACTGGCGGATTTATCGGATTCTGAAGGACATGCTGCAGGCTGCCCAGATAAAATCGTCCGGTTCAACGGTTAAAATCGCTGAGCGCGATAATCCTTTTGTCAGTTTAACCGAGCATCCGGCCGATGCGGACCGCCGGATCCTGGTCCTGATCAATCATAAACCCGAGCCGGTCAGTGTGACGGTTAACCTGGCTGCCGGCTGGCGAATGGTGGAATCGATCTATCCGGACCGAAGAGTGCTGGAAGCAAAAACCGGCCGCGATTTGACGGTTACGATTGAACAGACCGACGCAGCAGTTTTGCTTGCTCAGCATGGTTGATCGGAAATAGAAAAATATACCACTCATTTCACCGGGCGCAAGAAAAACTTAACGTCCGTTTTTGCTTGTTTTTCATCTGGTATTTTCTTCGGGATTGGCAGACAATAAGATTATTCAAACGGATCCAATCAAACAAGTCGCCGCCATGTGCAAGCTCTAAGGGGATACCATGAAATTGAACGTCATCAAAATCCTGGTCCAGCCGGCGGACATGTACACCTATTGGCTGGACAATACATTGGAAGGCATCTATCGGGAAGCAGCCCGTAAGAACATGGAAATTGAATTCCTGAATTTCGGTTGCCCCAACGGTGGCCTGACCGACCTGGCCAATAAGCATTATCCGGTCCTATTGATAGGCTATTCGACAGCCTGGATGACCAGTGCCCTGGCCACCTTGCATGAACAGGGATTCCAGCCGATCATCGTCAGCGCCCAGCCGCCGGCTAACGCGCACACCTTCCATGCTGTCAAATTTGAGCTTGAAGAAGCGGTGACCGCCATGATGCAGCATTTGCAAAGTGCCGGCCG
>JAEXPB010000235.1 GCA_023438965.1 Bacillota bacterium
GCCCTGCGCCGTGCCATGGCTGCAGAAAAGACACAGGCAGCCAAAGCGCTCGAAGAATCCTACGCCGCCGAACAGAAAGCGGAAAGCGTCCGTGCTGAACGGGAAAAGGCGACGCTGGAAGCCGATATCCTGGTCAAGACCGAGATCAACAAGCGTCAGATCGAACTGCAGGCGGAAGCCGAAGCCGAGCGCATCCGTCGCCAGGCCCGCGGTGAAGCCGATGGTATCTTCATGAAGATGGAAGCGGAAGGCCGCGGTATGCAGGAAATCCTGACCCGCCAGGCAACTGGTCTGGCCCAGGTCGTCAGCGCCGCCGGCGGCGACTCCAATGATGCCCTCCGCCTGTTGCTGGCCGACAAGATGGAAGAACTGATGAAGATCCAGGTCGAAGCGATCAAGAACATCAAGATCGACAAGATCACGGTCTGGGACGGCGCCGGCGCCGGCAGCGACGGCAAAGCCCCAGCCACGGCCAATTTCCTGTCCGGCCTGCTCAAGTCAATCCCGCCGATGAACGACATGTTCAAGATGGCCGGCATGGATCTGCCGAACTACCTCGGCAAAGAATCCAAGCCGGAGGAGCCGACTAAAGGATAAATCGTCCTAAGCGGGATCCCCGCGCGAGCAGTTCAGAATTGATTCTTGCATTAGGCGATCGTGTTCGGCAAAATTGATGCCGGATGCGATCGCCTTTTTTGTATTGCTCAGATGTTTTACCACTATGTAGATTCCTATTTTGAATATGTGGAAGATGATTCGATGTAGCAACAGCTATATTTTGTTATACACATCAGATTGTAACGCCTAATAAATGATATATACAACGAATTTGACACAAAATTATATATATTAGTGTCTTTATGATATTGACACATCCGGAGGGCCCTGCTAAACTGACAATAGTGCACGAAGTGATTTCGATGATTGCATCAGCCAATAAATATCGTTGCAACAACTCAGTATGTAATAAGCCGATCATTCAACCAGAACCATGATTGGCAAATGGTGATTTCGCACGCCGTTCAGACTTGCATCGTTGCAGCTGCAATTCATCTATATTATCAAATCAATCCCGATCAGGTAAAAGATATCTATTATTATTCAATTCGTGCTGCCTTCTACGTCAAGGATGACCGCGTCTATGCCACCAACAATGCCGAATCGATTGACCAGTATTCAGGCAAATCGATCAGAGAGATGACCAAAATCCTTGGCGCGTTGAAGGCATAAGCTGCAGGGGACATCCGCAGGGCGCAGCCCGAGGACAAGTCCCCGGAACGCACACCGACCGCACTGGGCCGGATCAGAAAGCTGCAGGGGACATCCGCAGAGCACAGCCCGAGGACAAGTCCCCGGAATGCACACCGCCCGCACTGGGCCGGATCAGAAAGCTGCAGGGGACATCCGCAGGGCACAGCCCGAGGACAAGTCCCCGGAATGCTTTTCTGATCCGGCTTATTTGTTAAGCTGTCTCATTTTTGTTAAAATGAAGATATCATGGCCCGGCATCGCTTTTCGTGTTGAGGGCTGCCGGTCCGATTATCGAGGGGACAGGACAGCATGGCGGAATTGAAACAAATGACCATCATCAGCATCGGTGAATTGGAAGATCAGCTGGGCGTCAGCAAACTTCCGCGCTTTGTCGAAGCCTGCGAGTCCGGATTCCAGAAGCGGATCCACCAGATCGCCGACCAGGTCCTCGCTGATCGGCAAATCCGGGCCATCTTTGTCTCCGGACCGACTGCTTCCGGCAAGACCACCTTCGCCAGCCGGCTTTCCCGATTGTTGACCGAGGAAGGCCGTCCGGCCCGACAAATCTCACTTGACGATTATTATCATGTGACAGCTGGCATTTATGACGAAAAGGGCCGGCCGGATTTTGAGAGCATTTCGACCCTGGATACTGCGCAGATGGTCGTTGATTTTTCCGGCCTGCTGTCCGGCCAGCCGATTCAACTGCCTTCATTTGACTTTCTGAAACGCCAACGGTTTTATCAGCCGGAAAATCGGCTCCGGCTGCAAAAAAACGAACTGATTGTCGTCGAAGGACTGCATGGCCTGTCCGACCTGGTGGCCGGCCAGCTGCCGCGCGAGCAATATCTGGGCATCTTCATCATGCCCTGGTGCACGCTCCTGGACGGACGGCAGCTGCTGGGCAGCCGCGACCTGCGCATCCTGCGCCGGATCGCGCGCGATGTCCAGCATCGCGGTTCGACAGCTTTATCCACGCTGGACTACTGGCCGATGATCGACCGCACGGAGCAGCAGTTTTTCCCGACCTATCTGGCGCATGCCGATGAATATGTCAATTCCTGCCTGCCCTATGAATTCTGCGTCATCGCGCCGCTAACGGCCCAGCATCTGGCCCGTTCCCTGGAACAATACGAGATGGGCAGCCTGCCCGGTTCGGTTTATCGGCACGACCAGCAGGGATATGCCGATTTGCCGGCGGCTGTAGCCGAAGCTCGCGATCTGCTGCGCGACTGCGCGCGCATTCCGGCCACCGACCGGACCATTGTTCCGCCGCTGTCGATTTTAAACGAATTTATCCATTAAAGCGGCCCGCCGGGCGGGCTGTGGATTTAAACGAGAAATTGGCCCAGCGCATGGGCGACGCCGTGATCGTCGCAAGCCAGCGTCACATAATCGGCTGCAATCCGGACTTCGGCGGTGGCATTGCCCATCGCCACACCCAAACCGGCGAAACGAATCATGTCCACATCGTTGCCGGAATCGCCAATGCAGATGATTTCTTCCCGCCGGATGCCCAGCCGGCCGGCCAGATCGCCGACGGCCTGGCCTTTGCTGGCTTGCGGATGCATGAATTCCAACAGGATCGGCGCGGAGCGGGCGACCATGAACCGGCGAGCCAGGGCCGGCGGAACAGACGCCTGGCAGCGGTCCAATTCGTCAGCCCGACCGGTGACCATGATTTTTACCAGCGGCTCGCGCGGATCGATCTGCGTAAAATCGATCAGTTGCACGTCGATGCCGTTGACGCGGCCTTCCAAATCCGGTGTTTCGTGCGGTTCCGGCGTCAGGCAGGCTGTCTTGGCGAAACAATAGCAAAACAGGTTCTGGGTTTGGGCGAAAGCCGCCACATCCAGATAGTCGGCCACTGTGATGGTGTGCAAGGCGATGGTCTGACCGGAAGCCAGTTCTTCGGTCAGGGCGCCGTTGTAGGTGATCAGATAATCGACGCCGGCCTGGCCGAGACTGGCTTGAGCTTGGCGGGTGCCGATCGGCGGCCGGCCGGTGGCCACAACGACTTTCAAGCCCATTTGCCGGGCGCGGGCGACCGCGCGGGCGTTTTCCGGCGAAACCGCCTTATCGCTGTTCAGCAGCGTGCCATCCAGATCCATGACCAGCATTCTATACATGATAGGACATAACCTTTCCCGATCGGCAAGCGATCAACCGGCCGGAACGTTGCCGGAAATACACGACCATTTTAACGGCCGGGAACGCATTTGGCAAGCCAAGTCCGGCTGCCGGCCGCATAAAGCCACAAGAACCGGCCCACGAACCGACCCGCACGGCCAGTCATCGCGAGCCGGCAGCTACTCCTGCAGGCGGTTCTTGATCGATCCGGGGGAGATGTTGTACCGGCGCTGGAAAGCCTTGTAAAGCGAATTATAAGACGCAAAGCCGCACTGGCCGGCGATCTCGTTGATCGACAGATTCGTGCTGGTCAATAGCTGGTAGGCGTTCTCGATCCGGTGATCCTCGACATATTCAAAGAAAGGCTTGCCGGTCGCGCTGTGGAGGATTTTCTGCAGGGTCGTGACGCCGATGTTGAAATGCTGGGTGACCGTTTTGGTGTACAGCTCCTGGTTGGCCAGATTCTCGTTGATGAAGCGGATGACCGAATCCGAGAAGGTGTCCTGGGCGTTGGGTTCATGCGCCTTGATCAGCTGGCAGATCTGGCGGCAGCTGGCGGTGATGTCCGCCAGCTGGGTCATGAAATCCAGGTTGCGGTTGAAGACCGGAATCTCGGCCGAGGCCAGGATATCGATCATTTCCAGCTTGATGCTGAGCAGGACACCGCGAAGGTTGTAGAAGATCTGCTGGTAGATCAACTCGTCGGCAAAACCAAATTCCCGGATCCGCCGGATCAAGGCCTGGATGATCGTGTCGACAGCGGCAATCTGTCCGCTGGCCAGGGCATTGTAAAGCTGCTGGAGATTGCTGTAGTCCAGCGGGAAACGGGCTTGCGACACGGGGAAATTGGATAGCCGCCAGACCTGGATGGCTTCGTCGCTGCCGGAGAGCTGCAGGATGTGCCGGGCTTGCCGGTAGGCGTCGGCCAGCTGGACCGGGCCACGGAAGGTTTCGCTGAGGGCGATGCGCAGGACCAGCCCGCCGGAGCTTTGATTCAGCTGTTTCAGGTTACACAGCAGATCGAACCACTTGTCCGGCGCACCGGCGGAGGCAGAATCGGCGACCGGCAGCAGGATCACGACCGAGCTGGTGTCCAGGAAATGGGTATATACGTCGGCCGGGAAGTGATTGCCGATCTGCTGCTGCAGGACAACCTGGCGGGAAACCCGGATATCCAGGCTGTCGGCGGCGTTTGCAGCCAGATGAATCAGGGCGATCTGGAAAAGATCCGGGAAATCCGGGAAGAATTTCTGAAAATCAGCCAGCCCCTCCGGACTCGGCAAATTCGTTTCATTCAGGAGTTTTTCGAAGAAGTCGCGTCGGAGGATTTCTTTCTGAGAACCGACCAGCGAGGCATACTCGGTGAGGGTCTTGTTCATGCCGGTGAAAGCCTGGCGGATAAAGTCCAGGTCACTGACCCCGGTGTCGGCCGGCGGCTGGCTGAGATTGGCGGCGATGGCCGTCACCAGCTGATTGATCGGCAGACTGCTGCGGTAGGCCAGAAACAGCGAGAGCAAGATGCCCAGCAGCAGAACCAGAAAAAGATAGATCAGCAGCAGGATACGCATCGGCGCCAACTGCCGGTTCAAGGTTGCATGGGCGATGCCGATCTGGACGGAGAGCCCGGTACTGGCCGAATTGCTTTCGTAAGTCACGAAACCGCTGGTCTGACCTTTGAATTGATGGTTGAGGAGGACGTTGCCTTGATTGTCCCGGACCAGGACGAAGCCATCGGCCAGGACACTGCCGGGGGCCAGTTGTTCCAGCAAATAAGCGGTCGGGATCGTGCTGTAGAAATAGCCCTGCTGATAGGGCGACTCGGATGGCGTGACCGGCGACACCCAGGTCAGGGCGTCGTAATGGCCGTAATCGGCGGAATATATGATCTGCCGCTCGAGCAGCGCCGGGGTAGTCTGGCTGAAAAGCAGCTGTTTCCATTGGTCTTAATCAAGGCCATCCAACGCGAAATAGTTGTCGTAAAAGCCGCCGGCCGGGAAATTGCGAAACTTGGTCAAGACAAAACCGCTATTGAACAAAATGCCGCAATCCTTGATGATCGCCTGCGTGGCGCTGATACGCTTGAAATCGTTCTGCACCTGGATGATCGCAAAGTAGTCCACCACCTGCAGATCGCGGAAACTGCTGGAAAGGATCCGGTAGCGGTTGTCGGCATAAGAGCCCTGCACCAGGGCGGTCAGGCCGGAAAGCTCCTGGTCCAGCTTGCTCATGCCGTTCTGCAGCATCGCGCTGCTCACCTCGAGCTCCCGCCGCTGCAAGAGGATATAGGCCGACAGATAGAGCGGGATGACCATCACAACCACGCAAAGCATCAGGACCAGGTAGGTCCGGGCGTAACGCTGCAGCGACTTGTTCTGGCGAAAGGCAGGCACGTCATCCACCTCATTTATCAATATACGGGTGTCGGCTAACCTGGAATAGGCCGGCCAAGGTCAACTTCATTATAGAAACAATGCCGACCGGTGGCAACCTTGCCAAATCATCGCGGTGCTTCGGCAAGGTCAGCCGCCGCTGGAGGCGAAGCAGTTCATTACCGCGGCGGCGGATATTCAATCTGGCCGACGCTATTGTCAGTTGACAGAGCCGGCCGGCCGGATTTAACTTGAATCAGGAAACGGATTCGCGAACCGCCCGATCACCCGACAACTTACTGCAGAGTTGCCCAGCTCAAGAATCCATATTATACAGTTCAAGAGGAGGAATTGGTTCATGTCCAGGCAAACCTCTAGACGAGTTCTGTTTCTATCGGTCCTGACCATCATGGTCCTGCTGCTCTCATCCTGCGCACCAGCTGCCACTTCAACGACAGCCGCCACGACAACGGCCAAGGGAACGACGGCGGCCGCAACTGCCGGGACGACCGTCGCTGCCTTCAAGGGCGATGCCAACCTGAACGAACCCGGCGTCAAGCCGATCTGCAAGAACAAAGTCGCGCTCAAGCTCGCCGTGGCCCAGAACGCGATGGTCGAAGATTTCAAGCAAAACTACCAGACCCAGCTGGTTGAGAAGTATGGCAATTATGACCTTTCTTTCGATGTTTACCCCTCCGGCGAGTTCAAGCAGAAAATCACCCTGATGGTGACTGCCGGCGGCAGCGACCTGCCGGATGCGATCCTGCTCAATCCCGGCGATTCGACTGTATATGACTGGGGCAAAGCCGGCGCGATCGTCGCCCTGAATAGCTATTATGATAACAGCAGCTTCTATCTGAAGGAGGCCGTCAAGCGCACCGGCGTCAATTTCCTGCCGATGATCACCTCGCCGGACGGCAAGATTTACAACATTCCAGCCTATAATCAATCCCTGACTAACGAGTACCCGGCCAAGATCTGGATCTACCAGCCCTGGCTCGATAAACTCGGTCTAAAAGCGCCGACAACGACCGATGAGCTTTACGCGGTCCTGAAGGCTTTCAAGGAAAAGGACCCGAACGGCAATGGCAAGGCGGACGAAGTGCCGATGGCCGGCTATGCCGCCAACTATTTCTGGTTTATGGCATTAATGAATCCCTTCCAGTACATCTCCGCCGGCAACGACTATGTCGTGCAAAACGGCAAGGTCGGTGTCAATTTCAATACCGATGGCTACAAGCAGGGCCTGGCTTTCATCAACAAGCTGACGACCGAAGGTCTCCTCTCGCCCTTGACCTTCACCCAGGACAACACCCAGTACCGGGCGATGATCAATGATGCCGCCACCATTCTGGGCGTCACCGTCGGTCTGGGCAACAATGAGCTGGCCGCCACCGACAAACGCCGGGCCGAATATGTCGGCATCGCCCCTTTGAAAGGCGCCAACGGCACCCAATACGCCAGCTGGGCACCGAGCATTGCCAGCCCGGCGATGATGATCACCTAGACCTGCAAGAATCCGGAAGCAGCCTTCCGGCTCGGTGACCTGCTGGTCAGCGAGGAACTGTCGATCATCACCCGCTGGGGCGAGAAGGGCGTTGACTGGCTCGAGCCGGCGGCCACCGACAAGAGCCTGTATGACGCCATGGGCTACAAGCCGGTGCTCAAGGCCGTCTTGCAATGGGGTCCGGCCCAGAAGAAGGATTGGGCGCAGACCGGCCCGTATATCCGGCAATACAGCATCGCCCTCGGCGCGATCTGGAGCGGCAACACGCTGGAAATCGGCCTGATGGTGGCCAAGATCCAGGATGCCTACACGGACAAGCATCCCAAGGATGTCGTGTCCAAGCTGATCTTCACCAAGGAAGAGAGCGATGTCGCCAACGAGATCATCACCAACCTGACTTCCTACAAGAATGAGTCGCTGGCCCGCTTTGCCGTCGGCGAGATGTCGGTTGACAAGAATTGGGCCGGTTACATCAAGGAATTGGACACCATCGGTTTGCAGAAGCTATTGCCGATCCTGCAGGCGGCCTATGACCGCATGAACAAGTAATTCGGCCCGACGGCAATCCAGCCAAATATCAAGAACTGATCATTTCCATCGATAACGGCGATCGGATCCGGAAGCAGGCCATCATCCTGAACCGGCCTGCTTCCGGTCACCTGCCCGAGGGGGACCGACCATGAAATCCACACGCTTGCTCCGGCGGATCGGCAAGCACTGGCAGATGTATCTCTTCCTGCTGCTGCCCCTGATCTACCTGCTGACCTTCTGCTATTACCCGATGCTCGGCCTGCAGCTGGCCTTCCGCAAATTCACGATCGACGGCGGTATCTGGGCCAGCCCGTGGATCGGCTGGGGGAACATCAGCAAATTCCTGACCTCCTATCAGTTCAAGCGCGTCCTGACCAATACCCTGATCTTGTCCTTCTACAGTATTTTCGCCGGATTCCCGCTGCCGATCATCTTTGCGCTGCTGCTGAACAGCATGCGCGGCGAGCGGATGAAGAAGGCCATCCAAACCATCACCTACATTCCGCATTTCATCTCGGTCATCGTCATGGTCGGCATCATCATGCAGGTCTTCAACGCCCGCACGGGCTTATACGGCGTGGCAGTCAACTGGCTGACCGGCGCCTACCCCGGCGACCTGCTGGGTTCGACCCGCGCTTTTGCCCACCTTTATGTCTGGACCGGCATCTGGCAGACTTTTGGCTGGAATTCGATCATCTTCATCGCCGCCCTGGCCGCGGTCAGCGCCGAATTGCACGAAGCTGCGGAAATCGACGGCGCGAGCCGTTTCCAGCGGGTGCTGCACATCGACTTGCCCAGCATCCTGCCGGTGGCGACGATCATGCTGATCCTGCGCACCGGATCGATCATGAACATCGGCTTTGAAAAGATCTACCTGATGCAGAATTCGCTGAATCTCAGCGTCAGCGAAGTGATCTCGACCTATGTTTACAAAATCGGCCTCGGGTTGAGCGGTTCACCGGATTATTCCTATTCGACTGCGATCGGTTTGTTCAATTCCGTGATCAACTTCCTGCTCATTGCCAGTGTGAACACCCTTTCCGGCAAAATGAGCAAAACCAGCTTGTGGTAGGTGATGGCCTTGCTTCGCATGCAATTGTCCCGCAGCGATCGTGTTTACTATACGACCGTCAATATTATCATGTTTCTCTTGTTGCTCGTCGTCCTGTATCCGCTGGCATACATCCTGTCGGCTTCCTTTTCGTCGCCCATGGCCGTCTCCGCCGGCCGCGTGTTCCTCTGGCCGGTGGAGTTC
>JAEXPB010000312.1 GCA_023438965.1 Bacillota bacterium
CGATTACCGCCGCCGCCCGGACATCAAGGCGGTCCTGCACGCCCATCCGGCAGCGCTGGTTGCGTTCAGCATTGTCCGCCGCCTGCCGGATATCCACATTATTCCAAATGTCAACCTGGTCTGCGGCGAAGTAACCCTGGCACCCTATGACCTGCCCGGCAGCCAGGAACTGGGCGACAAGATCGGCCGGGAATTCGACCGCGGCTATTCCAGCGTGGTGCTGGAGAACCATGGCGTCGTCATCGGGGCGCCCAACCTGTTCCAGGCCTTCATGGCTTTCGAAACGCTCGATTTCTGCGCCCGGCTGGAGCTGAACGCCCGACGTCTCGGCCCCATTCACTCGCTGACCGATCGCCTGATCGACATCTCCCGGCAGAAGAACCGCGCCGAACTGGCGGAATTCACGCCGGCCAGCCGCAGCAGCGAAGAATGCGCGGCGCGGCGCGACATGATCCGCCTGATCCGCCGATCCTATGACCAGCGGCTCTTCACCAGCACCCAGGGGACTTATTCCATCCGACTCGCCAACGGCGACGTCCTGATCACACCCTTCGGCAAAGACCGCAAGTACCTGGAGCCGGAAGACCTGGTCCTGATCAGCGGCCGCCGGCGGGAAGCCGGGCTCGAACCGAGCCGGTCCGTCAACCTCCACCTGGCCATCTATGCCCGCCACCCGGAGATTCATTCGGTCCTGATCGCCCATCCGCCGCACATCATGGCCTTTGCCGTCACCGACGCCGCTTTCGATTCGCGGACGATCCCGGAAAGCTACATTATGCTGCGCGAGATCCCGAAAGTTCCCTTCGGCGCCAGTTTCCTGCAGCCGGAGATGACTGCCGGCCAGTTCAGCGCCAAGACACCGATTGTCCTCTGCGAGAACGACTGTGTGATCGTCACCGGCAGCAGCCTGCTCAACGCGTTCGACCGCCTGGAGGTTGCCGAATTCAGCGCCGAGGCGATCATCGCCAGCTTGGGTCTGGGGCCAATCGTCCAGATATCGGACCAGGAAGTGGCCGTCATCAACCAGGCGTTCCACCTGCCGACCTGACCCGGCCATGCTGATCGCCATCCTGCTCTGTGACCCCACCGGACAATGCTGCGCGCCCGGTTATTTTCTCGGCCAGGCCGGGCTGGCCGGCCGAATCCACACGGCTGTGGCCGGCACGGCCGCCGCTTCCCAGCAACAACCACCGCTCTGGCTGACCGATCGCTCCGCCGGCGAATATTGGCCGGCAGGCGAGAGCTTCGCCGCGGCGGACAGCCGGCTGCTGCGCTGGATCGACAGCCCGGATCCTGCCTGGCTGCTGGCCGGGGCAACGAGCTTGCGCCTGTTGTTGCCCCTGATCGACCAGCTGCTGGTGCTGGCCTGCCCCGCGGCCGATCTGGCCTGGCGGGAGCTGGACCAGCAAGTCCCGCTGACCCTGGCCGATCTGGCGGCTGCGGATTACCGGCTGCAGGAATGGCCAGTCGCGCCGAATCACGCGCCGGATGCCGCGGTGACCAGCTGGTGCCGTCCCTCCGCCGCCAGTCTGCTGCACCGCATCATGTTGGCCGGCGACTGTGACCTGCATCTGCATACCACCGCTTCCGATGGCGCCGACACACCCGCCGAGTTGGTGGACCGGGTCGTCGCGGCCGGTTTGCGCGCCTTTGCGATCACCGATCATGACAACCTTGCCGCCCTGGAGCCGGCCCGGCTCCGGCTGGCCGACTGTTCGCTGCCGGACGGTGCTGTGCGGCCGCAGTTCATTCCCGGCGTCGAGCTCTCGGTCCTGGCCGGCGACCAGGAACTGCATCTGCTCGGTTATTTCCCGCGCGGCGGCATGTCCGTCATCGAGGATTTCCTGGCTGGGCAGCGCGAACTGCGCCGCCAGCGCAACGACCAGATGATCCGGCAGCTGCAGGACCTGGGTTACCCGATCAGCCCGGCCGAATTTGCCGCGACGGGCACCGGCACCCTCGGTCGGATGCAAGCGGCCATATTATTACGGGACCGGGGGCATTTCCCCAGTGTGGCCGCCGCCTTTGATGAAGTGCTGGGTTTTGGCCGGCCGGGTTATGTGGAACGACCCCGCCCATCGCCGGCGGAAGCGATCTGGCTGATCCGCCGGGCCGGCGGCGTGCCGGTGCTGGCCCATCCGGGCCTCTATGGCTGGTGTGCCGGCCAGGCGATTGTTGCCGAGGATTTGCTGCGCCATCTGGCCGACTTGCAGGCGGCGGGTCTCCAGGGCGTCGAAGCTTTTCACGGGGAGGCTTCGGACGCTGTCCGGACCGAAGTGTCAGCGGCCGGCCGGGCCTTGGGCCTGGTCCGCACCGGCGGCAGCGACGACCACGGCGTCAACAAGGAACACACGCATCTCTATCCGCGGGGTACGCATTGGCTGAACCGACCCGAAATCCTGGTCGTCGCCGCCCTGATCAGCGGGCCGGAACGCGACGGCCAGCCCACCTGGCTGCTGACCCGCCGCAGTTCGCCCGGCCATGGCCGGGGATTCTGGGAATTTCCCGGCGGCAAGGTCGAACCCGGCGAGACATTAAGCCAGGCCCTGGCCCGGGAACTCGACGAAGAGCTGGCCCTGCCGGCAGTCATTGGCCGGCGCCGGCTGGTCCTCACCCACGATTATCCCGAGCGGCGGGTCATTTTGGTCGGCCTGGATGCGCTGCCGCAACAAAAAACCTGGCAGCTGTCGGTACACGACGATGCCAGGTTTGTCACCGCTGCGGAAGCATTGGCGTTGCCGCTGCTGCCGGCCGACGTCCAGATCTTTGCGCAATTGCTCCCGCCGAAGGATGCCGGCTGACCGGCAGGCAGTTCAGCCGGCTGCCGGTGTCGGCGCTGGTGAAACAGGCGGCGTGACCGACGGGGTAATGGCCGGCGTTATAACGGGTGTTATGGCGGGTGTGACGGTCGGCGTCAGCGTGGGTGTTGCCGTCGGCGCTTTGGTCGGCGCCGCGGTCGGTTTGGCCGGACCATATTCATACAGGCCCTGGATCGGCCGATAATAGCTGGTGAACGCGACTTCCCGCCGAACGGCTGTGCCGTTCTTTTTCCAGACCTTGAAGGCCGTCGCCCGCTGGCCGGTGTGCGGCGCGCGGATCTCGACCCGTTCGCCGGCTTTCAGCGCCGGATTGTAGGTCTCCTTCGGCGCCGGCTCCTGGATATAGCCGTTATGCTCGGCTTCCAGCTCGATGGTCACGCCGTCTTCCAGGAGGCGGCCATAAATCTGGATCAGGATCGTCGGTTTCTTGTATGAGGCGACAATGGCCAGCGGATAATCCGTGTTGTTCTTGAATTTGAAATCGGCCCCGCCCCAGGTCACCGTCGCGTCCAGGCCGACCGGCACGTAGTCGCTGGGCCAGGAATGCGGATGACGTTCGACAATCTCCAGGTCCGCCTTGAGCACCGCATGGCAAAGGG
>JAEXPB010000347.1 GCA_023438965.1 Bacillota bacterium
AAAAGGACATCATCTTCCTTTCAGTGGTCCCGGCATCCAAGGACCGCCTGAAAGTCTTGCTGGGCTTGGCCTGAGCGGAAAGGAACATGGTATTATGAACGTACTGATTGTCGGCGGCGGGCAGGTCGGATCTTATCTGGCGGCGCTGCTTCTAAAAGAAGGAAACCAGGTCAAGGTTGTTGAAATGCGGGCCAAGCAGCTCAAGGCGCTGCAGCATGATTTGCCTGATGACCGGATTGTCGAAGGTGAGTTCACCGACCCCGCTGTCCTGGAAAAGGCCGGTATCCACCAGGCGGATGTTGTGGTGGCGCTGACGCCGACCGATGAGGGCAACCTGGTCGTGGCTGCGCTGGCCCGTTTCGAATTTGGCGTCGCCCGCGTGATCGCCCGTGCCAATAATCCAAAGAATTCCTGGCTGTTCACCCCGGAAATGGGTGTGGACGTCGGCCTTACCGAGGCCGACCTGATGGCCCATGTGGTTGCCGAGGAAATGTCCCTGGGCGACATGATCACCCTGCTCAAGTTGAAAAAAGGACAGTTCTCGCTGGTCAAGGAAACCGTTCACCCGGATTCGCAGACCATCGGCCGGCCGATCCAGGAGCTGGCCCAGCCGGATGAATGCGTGCTGGTCGCCGTCATCCGCGCTGATGAATTGAAAATCCCGCGCGGCAGCACGGTTCTGGCCGCCGACGATGAGGTGCTGGCGTTGGTCGATGCCGTGCATCTGAAGGCGCTGGCGGCGCTCCTGGGTTCCGGCGGCCGGTGACTTGACGCCTCGCTGATCACAGCAAAGAACTATCTGACCAGCCAGAAAGGCAGCGCCAGATGGTTCTTTTCTTTGCGGATCAATTGACGGGTGATGACCAGTGCCAGGTCATTGGCATAGAAATCGCAGCAATCAGCCCAGCGCCGGGTGATCTGCAGCGGCATTTCATTCTGCAGGCTGATGATCACCGGCAAGGTTTTCGCCCGGTCGCTCAGCAGCAGGTCGACATGCGTCCGGTGGTCACGATAGGTACTGACCCAGTATTGGTGTTCCCGCCCGAGCCGGCAGGCCAGTTGAACCAGCATCAAGGCAACCAGCCTTTTCTCTTCATCCTCGTTCAGGTCGGCCCGGTGCAGAATTGCGTTACGCAAACCTGTATCGGCCAGGACAATCCATTGATTATCCGAGTAGAACTGGTTGACGGCATTCAGGCGGTTTTTGATAACAGCCAGAAGCTGCGCCTCTTCCAGACACTTCAAATACTTCGCCGCTGTATTGTTGTCCAGATGGATATCCTGGCCGATGGATTGACCGGAATGCAGCTTGTCCTGGTTTTGGGCCAGATAGAGCAACAGACGTTCCAGTTTTTCCGGACAACGGATCCGGTATGGCTTGATCACGTCCTTGTATAGACCACGGATAACAATATCCAGATAGAGCCGCTGCTGCCACTGGCTGATCGGCATTCCCGGCTGATATTCCGGGTAGCCGCCTGTCAGCAGATATTCATTGGCCAGCCGGGTGATGACCGGTCGGCACATTTCAATGGTGTACTTCTGCCGATCCAAATCGTTGAAATATTGGACGGGATCCTTAAATACCGAGTAGCCCGGCAGGACAGACAGAAAACGTTCAATCTGGGCATCCATATGCCGGTGGATTTCCAGGTAGTTAGTAAATGTCAGCGGAGCAATGACGATTTGGTCGATACGGCCGGCGAGTGTATTCTGGTCCGGGCTATTTGACCGGCAGACTGTCGTGCAGCTGACGATAAACTTGATCTGATAGGTCTGATCCAGCCAGTTTTTGACGATTGCCGGCCAATCTGGTATCTGATCAATTTCGTCCAGAACAACATAAACCCGTTGTTTGAGCTGACAGGGAGCCTCATAGAGGATCTGCCCGAAATAGTAATCCAAAATTTGCGGTAAATCCATGGCTTGATCCAGCAGAATACGATGGTCACATGGGAAATAGAAAATGCGCTTCGGAGCAATATTTTCACATGTCATCAACCGGTTGACCAGTTGGAACAGCAAAGTTGTTTTGCCCGTCCGGTGACCGCCCTCAAGCGCAATCAACCGGGTATCGCGCATTAATGGCAGGATTTCGAGCATTTCCTGGCGTTCTTGCAGAAAGAGGAAACCTTTGTCCACACAGCCCGTCACCCACCAGAGATTGTTCCGATAAACCGTCTGCAGCATATGTACGTTCCTCCGTGTTTTTTGCTTGGCCCACTCTGTTTTGCCAGACAAGACTGAAACGGGCAGGCTCTATATGTAATTTTATCGATTTCGGACTGGCCTCGGTGATGAAGACAATCGACAAAAAACGACATTTTCGGCGATCATATTCTGGGGCAGGTAATGCCGGAAAAAAGTCGATTTCCGGTGATGAATCTGCAAAAATGACAATTTTTCTCCTGCGATGATCTCTATCTAGAAGCCTATTCAGGAAAAATCTATCATCGACACCGTTATTTGACGATTATAATCGATAAGAAAATGGGTTCAATGATGATTATGATCATTGGCGATCAAGGTCTGAAAAGATGAAAAAGGAATACAGGCCCAGATCCCAGCCAAGCCGCTATCCAAGACCGGCTTTGGTTACCCTGCAATCCGCCTGTGCCTGGACAACTGGCTAGATACCTGGTCGACCGGCAAGTAAATAAAAAGCGCCTGTGACTGGACATCACAGACGCTGGTTTTACAGGTAAGTGGGTTGATGTTCGGATCGTTACGCAGGCAGCAGGGCTTATTATTGACAAGGCACAAGTGCGGCCGCGAGCAATCAGATCAGGACAGTAATAGCCTGTTGTGTCCGAGCAGACTCAAACGCAGCGTCGATGACCTGCATGGTCCGGCGGACA
>JAEXPB010000455.1 GCA_023438965.1 Bacillota bacterium
CGGTCCGCGGGGTGTGCTCCCTTTGGGGCGCCGGCCGGGGGGCGGGCGCCGCGGTCCTGATCCTGGCCGGCAAGGGTCAGAACGGCGGCGATGCCTACGCCTGCGCCCGCCAATTACAGGCGGGAGGAATCCCGGTCATCTGCCGGGATGTGTTCCCGGAACAGGATCTGCCGGCCGAAGCTGCGGCCAATCGCCGGGCCGCCCTGGCGGTCGGGCTGGAACTCGGTCCGGTCCGGGAAAAAGATATATCCGGGCTTGCCGCCGGCAGCCTGATTGTGGACGGCATTTTCGGCACCGGTTTCCGGGCGGAACGGGGCTTGCCGCCAGCAATAGCCGTTCTCAGCGGCCGGATCGCCGCTGCCCGGTCCGCCGGCGCCCGCGTGGTGGCGATCGACCTGCCATCCGGTCTGGATGCGGACAGCGGCGCCGTAGCGCCGGGAACAGTCCAGGCGGACTGGACCGTTACTTTTGTCCGGCCAAAGATTGGCCTGGCGGCGTCCCCCGGCCGTTTTTTTGCCGGAAAGGTCCTGACGGAAACCATCGGGGTGCCCGACCAATGGGTGGCCGACGCCATTGAGTCGGTTGCACGCACATCAAACCGGCCGGCCTGCGAACAAATCGACGCGGCGATGATCGCCGCGCTGACGCCCGCCCGTCCGGCGGAAAGCCACAAGGGGCTCTTCGGCAAAGTGCTTCTGCTCGGCGGATCGGCCGGCATGCCCGGCGCGATCGCCCTGGCCGCCGAGGCCGCCGCCCGCTCCGGCGCCGGTTTGCTGTCCCTGGGTGTTCCGATGGCGATCGGTCCGCTGTTGCTGGCTGCCCGGCCGGAGTGCCTGCTGGGCTTGCTGCCTGAAAACCCGGCATCCGCCGCGGTCTTGGTCAACCGATGGACCGCCGCCCAGCCGACAGTCGCCGCCGGCCCCGGCAGCGGCAAGGCTGACTGGCTGGCCCGGGTGCTGCCGGACTTGATCCGGGATGTCCGGCAATTGGTGCTGGACGCCGATGCGTTAAACCTGCTGGCGGAACATTCTGCGGAACTCTTTCCCCTGCTGCTGGACCGTCGCCGGCGGGGTCTGCCGCCAGCCGTCCTGACGCCACATCCCGGCGAATTCCGCCGCCTGGCGCCGGATATCGCGCTGATTGACCGCCAGCGGGCTGCCCGGGTCCTGGCTGAACGCTGCGGCAGCGTGATCCTGCTGAAGGGCGCTTCAACCGTGATCAGCGGTCCGGACGGGCCGGTCCTGATCAATCCGACCGGCCATGACGGCCTGGCCCGCGGCGGCAGCGGCGACGTCCTGAGCGGCCTGATCGCCGGGCTGCTGGCCCAGGGTCTGACGCCGCTCCCGGCTGCCGCTGCCGGCGCCTACCTGCATGGACTGGCGGCCGATCTGGCGGCGGTGCGGCTGAGCCGGCGCGCCATGCTGCCGGGCGATGTCATCGCCAGCCTGGGCGATGCGTTCCGGACCGCCGGCTGGGAATCCGGCTGACTCCCGGCCGCCAGGCCGGCGTAATCGGCGCCGCGCCGACCATCTGCTCTGAATGCAATAACCGCAAGGAGACCGAATATCATGGATCATGCCTATCTGAACCGTTCCTGGGCCGAGATCAACCTCGACGCCATCGCCTGGAATGTACGGCGCATCCGCAGTGCCGTCCGCCGCAGCTGCGAGATCATGGGCGTCGTCAAGGCCGACGCCTACGGCCACGGCGTCGATGAAGTCGTGCCTGTCCTGCTGGCCAACGGTGTCAGCCGCCTGGCCGTTTCCATGCTGGACGAAGCCATCCAGCTGCGGCAGGCGGGGATCGATGTGCCGATCCTCGTCCTGAGCTACACCGATCCGCGCCGGGCGCGGGAAATCCTGGCCAACCGCATCACCCAGACCGTCTACAGCCGGGACCTGGCCCAGGCTCTGTCCGACGCCGCTGTCCAGACCGGTTGCGATGCCCGGATCCACATCAAGGTGGACACCGGCATGGGCCGTGTCGGCTTCCTGGGCGGTTATGGCGCGGTCAAGGACATCACCTGGATCCGCGACCTGCCCCGCATCGTCATCGAAGGACTGTACACCCATTTCTCAACCTCCGACGAACCCGACGCCGCCTACACCCGCCAGCAATTCGAGCTGTTCATGAGCATCAGCCGCGAACTCGACCGTATCGGCCTGTCCATCCCGATCAAGCATGTCTGCAACAGTGCCGCGACCATGCGTTTCCCGGCCATGCACCTGGATATGGTCCGCCCGGGCCTGATCTTGTACGGCATGCTGCCGCCGGGCTGCCCCGAGGCCTGGAATGACCTGCAGCCGGCCATGAGCCTCAAGTCCAACGTCATTCTCGCCAAGACTGTCCCGCCGGACAGTTCGATCAGTTATGGCCGTCTGTTCACGACCGCGCGGGAAAGCCGCATCGCCACCATTCCGATCGGCTACGCCGACGGCTACTCCCGCCGCCTCTCCGGCCGCGCCAGCGTCCTGATTCACGGGCGTCGCGTGCCGGTGGTCGGCCGGATCTGCATGGACACCTGCATGGCCGATGTGACCGACCTGCCCGGCGAACCGGTCCGGACCGGCGATGAAGTCGTGCTGTTCGGTGCCCAGACAAATGAGCGCCAGACCGGCGCGATCAGCGTGGATGAAGTGGCCGACTGGCTGGAAACCATCAATTACGAAGTGACTTGCCTGATCGGCCGGCGCGTGCCGCGCGCCTACCTGTCCGGCGGCCAGCTGCGGTTCGTCCGCAGTTACCTGCTGCCTGAGAAAATTACAGGCCAATAACCTGTTAAATTCGGCCGGTTGGCCGGATATTTTGCCGGAAGGGCTTGATTGGGCGATTTAACTCTCGAAAAGGCCTGTTTCCTGTGCTACAATATCCGCTGGTTATAAACCGGAAGGAGTTGGATAGATGAATCAGGCTGAGTTAAAAGAAACAGCCCTGTTCGCGGCCAGGATGCGGAAAAACATCATCGAGGAAGTCTACGCCGCGCAGTCGGGGCACCCCGGCGGATCGCTGTCATGCACCGATTTGCTGGCCTTGCTTTATTTGAAAATCATGAAGGTGGATCCCCGGAAGCCGAAGGATCCGCAACGCGACCGCTTCGTTCTATCCAAAGGACATTGCGCGCCGGCGCTCTATGCAGCGCTGGCCCAGCGCGGCTTTTTCCCGGAAGCCGACCTGAAAGGATTCCGTTCGGCGGACAGCTACCTGCAGGGCCACCCCAGCATGAAACAGGTTCCCGGTGTGGACATGTCGACCGGCTCGCTCGGTCAGGGCATTTCTGCTTCCGTCGGCATGGCGCTGGCCGGCAAGCTGGATCGGGCGGACTATCATGTCTACACCCTGCTTGGCGATGGCGAACTGCAGGAGGGCCAGGTCTGGGAAGCCCTGATGGCCGGCGCCCATTATAAGCTGGACAACCTGTGCGCCTTTATCGACCATAACGGTCTGCAGATTGATGGGCCGATCACCAAGGTCATGTCCCCCGAGTCGGTTACCGCCAAGCTGCAGGCCTTCAACTGGCATGTGTTGGAAGTGGATGGTCATGACCTGAACGCCCTGGAAACGGCCATCGCCGAAGCCAAGGCCTGCAAGGGCGCACCGACGGCTGTCGTCATGAACACGCATAAGGGCCGCGGCGTTTCCTTTATGGAAGACCAGGCCGGCTGGCATGGCGCGGCTCCGAAAAAAGAACAGTACGAAGTGGCCGTGGCCGAGCTGGACGCCGCCATTGCTGCGTTGGAGGTGTAAGCAGATGGGCAAGATGGCAACACGCGAGGCTTATGGCCTGGCTCTGGCGGAATTTGGCGCCGATCCGCGGATCGTCGTTCTGGACGCCGCCCTTTCCAAATCCCCCTACACCGTGACTTTCCAGAAGAAATACCCGGAACGGCATATCAATATGGGCATCGCCGAAGGCAACATGATGACGACGGCCTGCGGTCTCGCCACCTGCGGCAAGATCGCTTTCGCCAGCACCTTCGCGATCTTCGCGTCGGAGCGGGCCTGCGAGCAGATCCGCAACTCGGCCTGCTACCCGTCCCTGAACCTGAAAGTCTGCGCGACCCATGCCGGCATCTCGGTCGGTGAAGACGGCGCTTCGCACCAATGCATCGAGGACCTGTCGATCATGCGCGCCCTGCCGAACATGACCGTCGTGCAGCCCTGCGACGCCGCCTCGACCCGCGCCGCCATCAAGGCCGCGATCGAGACCGACGGCCCCTTCTATATCCGGCTCGGTCGCCTGGCGGTCGAGGATGTCTACAGCGCGGACAATTGCCCGTTCGAGCTGGGCCGCGGCATCCAGCTGCGGGACGGCCGCGACGTGACCATCATCGCCAGCGGCCTGATGGTCCAGGAGGCCCTGCAGGCGGCTGCCGCGCTGCAGGAAGCCGGCGTATCGGCCCGCGTGATCGACATCCATACCATCAAGCCGATTGACCGCGAGATCATCATCAAGGCATCGCGCGAAACCGGCGCCATCGTCACGGCCGAGGAACACACCATCCTGGGCGGACTGGGCGGCGCTGTCGCCGAAGTGCTGGCCGAGGACGCCCCTTGCCGGTTGCGGCGGATCGGCATCGCCGACCGCTTCGGCAAGTCCGGCAAACCGGCCGCGCTGCTCGCGGAATACCATCTGACGGCGGCCGATATTGCCGCCGCGGCCAAGGAAGTCCTTGCGCTCAAGAGCTAAGGTGATATAATCAATACCAATAACCGCATTGTTTCCGGGGCAGGGTGCGATTCCCTACCGGCGGT
>JAEXPB010000465.1 GCA_023438965.1 Bacillota bacterium
GATCCAGGCCGTATATCCGATCCGGATCGGTTTCCGGACCGTCGAGCGGCGCGGCCGGGAGATCCTGGTCAATGGCGTGCCGATCAAGCTGCGAGGTGTCAACCGGCACGACACCAGCGACCGGCTCGGTCATGTGACGCCGCTGTCCGACCTGATCCTGGATATCGAGCTCATGAAGCAGAACAACATCAATGCCGTGCGCACCAGCCATTATCCGAACGACCCGCGCTGGCTCGATCTCTGCGACCAGTATGGCCTTTTCGTCATCGATGAAACAGACCTGGAAACGCATGGCGATCAATTCGCCGGTTTCCCCCTGAGTTCAGACCCGCAGTGGACAGCGGCTTACCTGGACCGGGTGGAACGGATGGTCCGGCGGGACCGCAACCACCCCTCGATTATTTTCTGGTCGATGGGCAACGAGTCGGGCTATGGCAGCAACCATCTGGCGATGATCGCCCTGACCCGGCAGCTGGATCCGACGCGCCTGATCCATTATTGCGAAGCCGGCTGGTCGCCGGAGGTCGATGTCATCAGCGCCATGTATCCGGTGGCCACCCGGCTGCCCGGCCAGGAAAGGCAGGACCTGCAGCCCAAAGGCCATCTGGACCGCGATTATTCCGTAGCGGAATATGCCGAGGCTGTTGACCGGCCGTTCTTGATGTGCGAATACGCCCATGCCATGGGCAATGGCCCCGGGAATCTGACCGAATACTGGGACCTGATCGAGCGGCATCCGTCACTGCTGGGCGGCTTTGTCTGGGAATGGGTGGACCACGGCATTTTGGCCGAAAGCGAGGATGGGGAGCCGTTCCACGCGTATGGCGGAGACTTCGGCGATTATCCGAATGACGGCATTTTCTGTGTGGATGGCTTGAATTACCCGACGCGTGAGCCGCATACCGGTTTAATGGAGCTGAAGCAGGTTCTCCAGCCGGTCAAGGTCCAGTTGGAGAGCCGGCAGCGCGGCGAGGCAACTGTCCGGTTGACCAACCGTCGTTTCTATCGGCCGCTTGATGATTTGCAGGGCCGCTGGAGCGTTTGCCGCGACGATCAGGAGATTGCCTGGGGCTGGTTGCAGCCGCTGGCGATTGCCCCCGGCGCCAGCGAGCTCTTTTCGATCGTCCTGCCGGAAATGGATGCCGATGGCGACTGGCAGCTGAACCTGCTCTTTACCCAGCAGGCCGACACCCTCTGGGCGCGGGCCGGCTTCACGGCGGCCGCTGCGCAGTTCAGCCTGGCGGCCGCCCAATGGCAGCCGCTGACGGCTGATGACGCCGCCCAGCTGCGGGTGACTCAGGTGGGTGACCAGCTGCTGGCCGGCGGCGATGATTTCAACCTGACCTTTGACCTGGGCCGGGGTTTGCTTTCCAGCTATGTCTATCAGGGCGTCTCCCTGGTGCAGGCCGGACCGCAGACCAATCTCTGGCGGGCGCCGACCGATAACGACAACGGCTTCAGCCATGCCGCCGGCCGTTGGCAGTCCGCGCGCCTCGATCACCTGCAGCAGCGGCTCGCTTCCTGCGCGTGGGAATTCCGGGACGGCGTTCTGGTGGTGACCTGCGAGACGGTGCAGGCACCGCCGGTCATCCGGCCGGCATGCCGGACCCGCATCACCTATACGGTATACGGTGACGGCACGATCCGCCTGGATTGCCATTTCGAACCCCAGGCCGGGTTGCCCTACCTGCCGCGCCTGGGCACCTGCTGGCAATTGAGCGGTGAATTGGAACGGGTGACCTGGTATGGGCGCGGACCGCAGGAGAGCTATCCCGACAAAAAATCCGCCGCTCCGGTCGGCTGTTACCAGGCTACGGTCGCCGATCTGCATGAACCCTACATCCGACCGCAGGAAAATGGCGCCCATGCCGACACCAGCCTGGTTGCACTGACCAATGAACTGGGCCTCGGCCTGTTGTTCAGCTGCCGGCAGCTTTTCTCCTTCAGCGCTCATGATTACAGCGATGCTGAGCTGACGGAAGCCACTCACGATTATCTGCTGGAGCGTGACGAGGACACCATCTGGGTGAACCTGGACGCCGCCCAGGGCGGCCTGGGCAGCAACAGCTGCGGTCCGGAACCATTGGCCGGCTATCGTTTGCAGCCAGTGCCGCACGACCTGACCTACGTGGTCCGGCCATTTGCCGAAGGCTTGCATGACTTTTTCGCGCGGGGACGCTTCCAGTAATAATCAAGAATTCATGAACATCCAGGCGGCCTCGCGGCCGGCGGTCGGAACCTGTTGCCAGCGGCAGCGGGTCATTCGGACCGGCGGTCGCGGGGCCACCTGCCTGGAGAACCATTTTTGACGGAAATGCAATATTGCCGTAATATAAATCGTTGTATCTCCTGGTGAATATGCTTACAATATGTAGTATCTAATCCTAATAATTCATACAATATATTGGTCTGGCAAGAATTGTTGGCTGACCCAAGCCGGTTGGCCTTAAGGAGGCTGACGGTATGATTACCCAGATCCGCAAGCGCGATGGACGGATTACCCCTTTTAAAAATGAAAAAATAACCTGGGCGATTTTTAAGGCTGCAACCGCAGTCGGCGGCAACAATTGGACGATGGCCGAGGATCTGACCCGGCAGGTGATCGAACTGGCCGATCGCCAATATCGCGATGGCCTGGCGGAAGTTGAAGGTATCCAGGACATCGTCGAGAAAGTCCTGATTGAGAACGGCCATGCCAAAACGGCCAAGGCCTTCATCCTGTACCGCGAGAAGCGTCGTTCGGCGCGCGAGGCCAATGCCCTGATCGGCGCCACGATCAACATGTTTTCCGACTATCTGGGTGACAAGGACTGGCAGGTCCAGGAGAACGCCAACACCCAGCGGTCGATCAACGGCATGAACAACTACGTCCGGGAGACCTTCACCAAGCAATACTGGCTGCACGAGGTATATCCGGCTGATATCCGGGATGCCCATCTGACCGGTGAGCTGCACCTGCACGATCTGGGCTTTTTTGGACCCTATTGCACCGGCTGGGATCTGCGCCAGCTGTTGAGTGACGGGTTCGGCGGCGTGCCGGGCAAAGTGGAATCCAGTCCGGCCCGGCATTTGCGCTCTTTCCTCGGCCAGATCGTCAATTCCACATTCACGACTCAAGGCGAAACCGCCGGCGCCCAGGCCTGGTCTTCGTTCGACACGTATTGCGCGCCGTTCATCCGTTATGACCAGCTGACTTACGAATCGGTCAAGCAGGCGTTGCAGGAATTCATCTTCAATATCAATGTGCCGACCCGGGTTGGTTTTCAATGCCCGTTTTCCAACCTGACTTTCGACATTGTCCCGCCAACGGCGCTGCGACATGAACCGGTCATTGTCGGCGGCCAGTATACCGGCGATGTTTACGGTGATTTCCAAAAAGAAATGGACTTGCTGAATCAGGCTTTCTGCGATGTCATGCTGGAAGGCGACGCCAAGGGACGGGTATTCACGTTTCCGATCCCGACGATCAACGTGACGCGGGACTTTGCCTGGGACAGCCCGGTGGTCAACCGCTTCATGGAAATCACCTGTAAATACGGCATCCCCTATTTCTCCAACTACATCAATTCCGACCTTTCGCCGGAGGACGCCATTTCCATGTGCTGCCGGCTGCGGCTGGATACCAGTGAATTGCGCAAGCGCGGCGGTGGCTTGTTTGGCTCGAATCCGATGACCGGATCAATCGGCGTGGTTACCGTCAATCTGCCGCGGATCGGCTATGTTGCCCAAACCGAATCGGAATTTCGGGCCCGGCTCTGGCGGGCGCTGCAGTTAGCCAAAGACAGTCTGGAGATCAAGCGCAAGACCATCGAGGAGCAGACCGAACGCGGACTCTATCCTTACTCGGCCCACTATTTGCGGGCGGTCAAGGCGCGGACCGGCCAATTCTGGTATAACCATTTCAACACAGTCGGCCTGGTCGGCATGAATGAAGCCTGTCTTAATTTCCTCGGCCCCGACCGGGACCTGACGACGCCGGAGGGTCAGGCTTTTGCCAAGCGAACGCTGGCATACATGCGTGAACAGCTGCAGATCATCCAGGAGGAAACCGGCCACTTCTACAATCTGGAAGCCACGCCGGCCGAGGGAACCAGTTACCGGCTGGCCAAGCTGGATCGGGAACGCTACCCGGACATTTTAACCGCCGGCGAGAATGTGCCCTACTATACGAATTCCAGTCAGCTGCCGGTCGGTTTCACCGATGATATCTTTGAGACGCTCGAGCTGCAGGATGACTTGCAGAGCCTCTATACTGGCGGCACGGTTCTGCATCTGTACATGGGCGAGCGCATTCCGGATATCCAGATTGCCAAGAACCTGATCCGCAAGGCGTTTACCCATTACAAACTGCCGTACATCAGCCTGACGCCAACCTTTTCCATCTGCCCGGAGCATGGCTATCTGATCGGCGAACACTTTACCTGCCCGGAATGCGGCCGGGAGGCCGAAGTCTGGAGCCGTGTTGTCGGTTACCTCCGGCCGGTGCAGAATTTCCACAAGGGGAAAAAGGAAGAATATCGTCAGCGAACCAAATATGTGGTTCGGAAGTCTGAACTGGCATGAACATAGCTGGTCTGGTCCGCTCTTCGACGGTTGATTTCCCGGGCCAGATAGCGGCGGTTGTTTTTGTCGCCGGCTGCAACCTGGACTGTTTCTATTGCCATAATCGGTCGCTTCTGACACCGGCGGCACCGCTGCTGGCTGAAGCGGAAGTGCGCTTGTTCCTCGAAAAACGACGCGGCCTGCTGGACGGCCTTGTTTTCAGCGGCGGCGAACCGACCCTGCAACCGGATCTGCCGGTTTGGATCCGTTTGGTTCGCGACCTGGGCTTCCAGGTCAAGCTGGATACCAATGGCAGCCGGCCGGCAGTCCTGCGCCAGTTGCTCGCCGACGGCCTATTGGATTATGTGGCCATTGACGGCAAGGCGCCCTGGTCGCGTTACCCGGAAATTAGCCGTTGTCAGACCAGCGATGTCGAATCGATTCGCCAATCCATGCAGTTGCTGGATGATTCGGATGTGGCCTGGGAAATCCGGACCACGGTCATTCCCCAGTTGAGTCTGCAGGATCTGACGCTGATGGCGCGCTCATTGCCGGTCGCGCCGCTCTATGCGCTGCAACGCTACAACCGGCCGGCGCAATTCCGGCCCGAAGACCGCTTCCGCCTGGACGCCGAAGGTTACACGCCGGCCCAGTTGGTCCTGCTGGCGGGGCAACTGCGCCAGTATCAACCGAACGTGATAGTAAGATAGAGGCTGACTGGATCCTCTCGGCCACTGTC
>JAEXPB010000474.1 GCA_023438965.1 Bacillota bacterium
TGTAGGTCAGGCCGTCGGTGCTGATTTCCCACTTCTCGGCCATGCCGGCTACGATGAGGTCTTTGTTGTCGCGGCGGACGAGACCTTCCATTGTGTGGCGGATAATGTCAAAAGAGACGGTATCGGTTGTTTTGGCCGTGTTCAGCTGGGGCGGTTCCTGTCCCATGTTGTAGGTCACGGTCTGGTCAGAGGCAAGGGCGGGTCCTGATGTCTGGCAGGCAGTTGCCAGAAATGGCAGAGTCAGGACCAAAGCCAGGATTACCATGAAGACCTTGGATCTTTTCATACTATTTCCTCCTTATTTTGTCTTGCCGGCCTTTGCTAAATTTTTATTAACATATAGGCCGAACTTTTGAAATAATTATACTCGCCTCCCGGAGCATCGTCAATGAATTGCCGAAAGAAGCGGTTTAAATCGGAAATAGTTTAGTGCAATAAAGCGATAAATTGATAAAGAGAGAAATAAATGAGGACCCTGCCGGCTTTCAAGCCGCCTGGGTCCTCTTCAGACAGTCTTCAAGGTAATGATCTGAATATTGCTATATTTCGCGGCGCCCTTCCATGGCTTTGGCCAAGGTGACTTCATCGGCATACTCGAGGTCGCCACCCATCGGCAAGCCATGGGCGATCCGGGTGGTGCGGATGCCGGCCGGCTTGAGCAGGCGGGCGATGTAAAGAGCGGTCGCCTCTCCCTCGACGGTCGGATTGGTGGCCAGAATCACCTCGCTGACCTCGGTCTGGTCACGCAGGCGGGCCAGCAACTCGCGCAACCGGATCTGGTCCGGTCCGATGTTCTGCATCGGTGAAATGGCGCCGTGCAGGACATGATAAAGACCCCGATATTCGTGGATCCGCTCCATGGCCGCCACATCGCGCGGATTTTCGACCACGCAGATCTGGCTGCGCTCACGGGTGGCCGATGCGCAGATCTCGCAGGGGTCTTGATCGGTCAGATTGCAGCAAACGGAACAGATCCGGGTTGAATGCCGGGCGTCGAGGATGGCTTGCGCCAATGCCTCCACTTTGTTTTCCGGTTGGGCCATCAGAAAAAAGGCCAGGCGCTGGGCGGATTTGCCGCCGATGCCGGGAAGCTTGCCCAATTCGGCGATCAACCGCGCAATGGACGGCGAATAACGGGCCATCAGAGCCCGAAAGGCGCGCCGCGGCCGCCGGTGACTTGATTCATCCGCGCCGAGGACATCTCCTCGAATTTGCGCAGCGCTTCATTGACGGCGACCGTGATCAGATCCTGCAGCATTTCCACATCATCCGCCTGGACGACACCGGGATCGATGACCAGTGCAGTGATCTGCCGTTCGCCGTTGATAGTCACTTTCACCGCGCCGCCGCCGGCAGTCGCTTCGGCGGTCATGGCGGCAATCTCCGCCTGGGCCTTTTCGGCTTCGCGCTGCATGCGCTGAGCCTGCTGCAGCAGCTGATTCATGTTGCCGCCCATGCCGCCCATGCCCGGAAATCCTCCATGCGATCCTTTACCCATTTATCATTCCTCCATTTTCACTGGGATACCTAACGTATCGGCTGTTGTTTTGATTTTCCGGATCCAGTCGTCTTCCCCGGTTTCCGATGCATCCGGCGCGAGGGGTTCCCGGTCCGGCTGACTGCCGGCCAGCAGTGGCTGAACATCCAGCTCATGTCCGGCCAGCCGGGCGGCCGCCGAGCGCAACAGCTTGATCGCATTCGCCGAACTGGCTTCGTGGTAGTTGACCTGTTCGCCGGCGGCAAACAGAAGCTGCAGAATATTGCCGCTCAGACGCGGCCGGGCTGCCCGGCTGAACAGATACAGCGTCATATGCCCTTCATTGGCGATATAATCGAGCATTTTTTGCCACAGGGCGCCAACGTCGAGCGCCAGTGCGGCTGCCGGGGCGAGTTCGGCTGCCGGTTCGGGCACCGGTTCCGGCGGCAATTGCGGTTCAGGATCCAGATCATCGTTCTGACCTTCATTTTCCGCTGGGGGCGGCTCGGGCAGCGGCACCTCGTCTGGCGGCGGCACGGCATCCGGCTGCAGATCGGGGCTGGGGGCCGACGAAGATATCGGCTTCAGCAAAGGGGCCGGTTTGGCTGCCGGTGATGGTTTTACCGCGGCTATCGGTCCTGACACCGCTGTTTTTGCTGCCGGTGCAGGTGTCGGCGCAGGTGCCGGTGAAATTGCTGCCGCCGGGACAGCGTTTATCCGCTGGACCGGTTGGGCCGGCTGGGAGCGCAGGGAGGGTCCCATCAGGCGGATCAGACCGATCTCCAAGGCTGTTCGGGCGTCGGCTGCCCAGCGCAGATCAGAAAGCAGGGCAGACAAGCCTTTGATCAGATCAACCAGCTGCTCGCTGCTGACCTGACCGGCCAAATCCTGCATGGCGGCCAGACTGTCGGACGTGGCCCGGACCAGCTGCTGAGGATTGGCGGAGACCTGGCAGATCAGAATATTGCGGAAGTGCTGAGCCAGATCAGTAACAAAGCGGGCCAGATCGCGGCCGGCCATAACCAGTTGGTCAACCAGGACCAGGAGGGTCGGCGCCTCGGACCGGATCAGTGCCTGAGCCATTTGCTGCATGAATTCATCCTGAACAACGCCAGCCAGGCTCAGGACATCATCGCGGCCGATTGTGCCGGCGAAGCTGGCCCGCGCCTGGTCGAGCAGGCTGATGGCATCGCGCATGGCGCCGTCAGCCAGAGCCGCAATGGTCTGGAGAGCATCCGGCGTGACGTCAATACTGTCGGCCGCGGCGATCTCGGCCAGCCGGCCGGCAATGCTGCCCACCGGGATGCGGCGGAATTCGTAACGCTGGCAGCGGGAAAGGATCGTGGCCGGGATCCGGTGCGGCTCAGTTGTGGCCAGGATGAAAACTGCATGGGCCGGCGGTTCCTCAAGGGTTTTCAACAGAGCATTGAAAGCGCCGGTGGAAAGCATGTGCACTTCATCGATAATATAGACCTTATAGCGGGCCTGAGCCGGCATGAAAACGACTTCGTCGCAGATGCGGCGGATATTGTCGACACTGTTGTTCGATGCGGCGTCCATTTCCACAATATCCATCAAACTGCCGTCGAACATGCCGCGGCAAATCGCGCATTGGTTGCAGGGATTACCGTCATGAGGATCGAGGCAGTTGATTGCCCGGGCGAAGATCTTGGCCAGGGTGGTCTTGCCGGTGCCGCGGGTGCCGCTGAAGAGGTAAGCATGGGCGATCTGGCCGCTGATGACCGACTGGCGCAAGGCATAGACAGCATGCTTCTGCTCGACGACCTCGTCAAAGATCTTGGGCCGCCATTCGCGATAAAGCGCCAAATGGGTCATGTCCGGGCCTCCTTTGCCTGTCTGATGGCGGAAAAATCGCCGTGTCTGATCTGCAGCCGACGCAGGCTACCCTGCGGCACATACGGGTGACCGCTTACCGTTGCTTCCTTCCGGACCTGGCGGGGTTCACGGGCCGCATCGCACAGGACCAGCGATCGGCTGCAGATCAGGCACGGCGTGTGCTGATGCGACGACCATTATATCACAAGTGATCCTGCCGCGTCATCTGATATGTTAAAATGAATGGCAGAAGCGGCAACAAGCAGGAAGGGGCGGATACAGATGGTCATGAATCAACTGCAGCGGATGTTCGGCAAGCTTCGTCGCTATAACCTGGTCCGGGAAATTGTCCTGCTGCTGATCGGCGGCTTGATCACCGCCTTCGCCGTCAATGTCTTCTATGTCCCGATCCGTCTGACCATGGGCGGCATTTCGGGCATTGTCTCCATTATTTACCAATTGACCGGCCAGGGTGAATTTCTACCCTTCGGCGTCCTGTTCTTGATTCTGAACATCCCGCTGGTCCTGCTGGGCTGGAAAATGATCAGCCTGCGCTTTGTCTGGCGCAGCCTGGTCGGCAGTCTGGTCTACTCGGTCCTGATCGACCTGACCGAACCGCTGATGGCCAGCTGGTTCGCCGATTACATCAACCGGCCGCTGGCGACGGGCGGCGCCGATCCGCTGATCTATTGCCTGTTCGGCGGCGTTTTGTACGGCGTCGGTCTGGGCTTGATTTTTCGCGGCGGATTCACAACCGGCGGCACTGACATTCTCGCCATCATCATCAAGCGCCGGCTCAGAATTTTCAGTACCGGACAGTTTCTGCTGGTCCTGGATGCCACGATTGTCCTGGCGTCGGCCGTCGCCTACCGGAATGAAACCGGGCCGGGCATCCTGCTGGCGATGTATTCCTTCATTGCCATGTATCTGACCTCCAAGAGCGTCGATATCCTGCTGGAGGGCTTTGATTACTGCCGGGCGGCATACATCATCTCCAGCAAAAGCGAAGCGATCGCCGACCGAATCCTGCACCAATTGAACCGCGGTGTAACCTCGCTGCGCGGCCGCGGCATGTATACCGGCCAGCAGCGGGATATTCTGCTGTGTGTCCTATCCCGGAAACAGGTCCCCGGCATCAAGGATATCGTGGCCGAGATCGACCCGGAGGCTTTCGTCATCGTGGTCGAAGCCCGTGAAGTGCTTGGCGAAGGCTTCGGCAGCACGTCGGAGATCTAGTACCTGGCACGATGCCAACACGCCATGCTCTGTTGCCGTCAGTCTGCTACTTGCTCGCCGGAGCGGCACAACTGAGGATATAATTGTAAAAAATCCCGGACAGGTCAGCCTGAATCTGGTGTGCCGCCGCGGCGCTGCCCATTTCCGTCATGATGCAGAGGACATAGGGCTCGTTGGCCCAAATGATGGCCACATCGTTTTCTGCGTTGTAAGTGCCGTTGGTGCCGATCTTGTGAGCTACCTTGATCCCGGCGGGAACGCCCTTCTGGACACCGAAGTCAAATTCCGTCTGGCACAGGTCGTCGACCAGCGGCTGGTAAACCGCCGGATTAGCCTGCCAGAGCTGGTATAATTTGACGGCATGCAGCCCCAGGTCCATGGCGCAGGAGCGATGGCGGCCGCTGACGGCTGTGCCGGCATAATTCTTATAGGAAACAGTTTTGCGGTAATCGACGACGGCGCTGACGCCACTCAGGAAGACGTTGACGGCATCAATGCCGCCCAGGCGCCGGATGACCATATTGGTGCCGCAATTGTCGCTGATCCGGATCGACAGGCCGGAGGTTTGCCGGACGGTCATTCGTGTGCCGTTCGGCTGGTTCTGGATCGTGCCGGTGCCCGCTTCGTAATCGCCCGTCGGGTAAGGCCGGTTGTCATAAGTCAGGATCTCGTCGGCCTTAATCTCACCGCTGGCCATTTTAGTATATAAATAGGTATTGATGCCCAGCTTGATCGAGCTGGCGGCGACAAACGGCTGGTCAGCGTTGGATTGCCACTTCTCGCCGTTTTGCAGGTTCTGGTAAAAGATGGCGAATCGTCCGGTTTTCCCTTTCAAGACCGCCAGCGCTTCATTGCCGGCCGTCGTCAGCCGGGAAGCCCGTTCAGCGGCGCCGACAGTGGCTGCGGATGTTGCGGCGGCGGTTGTGGGAACGGATGTGGCGGTTGTTGTCGCGGCCGCAGGGGTGTTTGCGGTTGCCGTCGGCATCAGGGTCGGTTCTTTTGTCGTGGCGGCAGGATTGTTGTCCTGCCCGAGCAATGACCAGGCCAGGATCCCGCCGGCTGTGAGCAGCGCGACCGGAACCAGCCAAACCAGCAGGCGCCGCCGCCGCTGCCGCCGCCGCAGAGCCTGCTGACCGCTGTTTCCCAGCGAAAAGACTGTTCGGTCATGACCCTAGTCATGAATGGTGTAGCCCGGATTTGACCGATAATCGGATTTGTTCGGATTTCTTTTCATGCTGGCAGGCTCCTTTGGCATCGGGATCATGGGATAAGGCTGGCCGGATGTCTGAAAGGACGACATCTGGACGCAGGTTGACCGGTCGGTTCAGAACAGCCCGCTGATCCGCCCCTGGTCGTCAATGTCGATTTTTTCGGCTGCCGGCCGGCGCGGCAAGCCCGGCAGGGTCATGATGTCG
>JAEXPB010000073.1 GCA_023438965.1 Bacillota bacterium
GCCGATACGCTCTGGACTGACGCCTGCGGCAAGGACCGCTGGCTGGGGATGGCGGATTCCCTGGCGCAAAACATCCGTCAAGTGCCGGACGCCACCCTCTGGCAATTGCGCAATGACGCCCGGACAGATCTGATCCGCTTCGTGCGGGATCGGCTGACCCAGCAAATGGATGCTCTGGACGCACCGCCGGAAGCCATCCATTCGACCCGGCAGATCTTTGACCCGACGGTGCTGACGATCGGATTCGCCCGCCGGTTCGCGACGTATAAACGGCCCAACCTGCTGCTGCACAATCCCGATCGGCTGCTGCGGATTCTGACCAATCCTGACCGGCCAGTGCAGCTGGTCATCTCCGGCAAAGCCCATCCGGCCGATCAGGCCGGCTGTTCGCTGATCCAACAGTGGACGCAGTTCATCCAGCGGCCGGAGGTCGGCTCCCATATCATATTTATCAGCGATTACGACATGCAAGTGACAGAGCATTTGGTGCAGGGCGTCGATGTCTGGCTCAATATGCCGCGGCGCCCCTGGGAGGCAAGCGGAACGAGCGGCATGAAGGTGCTCGTCAATGGCGGCATCAACTTGTCCGAACTGGACGGCTGGTGGGCAGAAGCCTACACGCCGGATGTGGGCTGGGCCATCGGCGATTGCCAGGAGCACGGCGATGATCCGGCCTGGGATGCTGCCGAAGCTGAGGCGCTTTACAACGTGCTTGAGAATGAGGTGATCCCCGAGTTTTACACCCGTGACGCCAACGGGATTTCGCCTGCCTGGACGGCGCGGATGCGCGAAAGCATGGCCCGGCTGACGCCAGCCTTTTCCACCAATCGGTCGATCCGCGAATATGTCGATAAATATTACCTGCCGGCTGCCGCAGCCTACCGTGAACGCGCAACCAATCAAGGCGCCAAAGGCATGCAGATCGTCCACTGGCGGCAGCAGCTCGATCAGAAGTGGCCGGCTTTATATTTTGCTGATTTGAAGATCGAGTCCGCGGATGAACAATACTGCTTCGAGGCTGAAGTATATCTCAATGACCTTGATCCGGAATCAGTCGCGGCCGAGATCTATGCCGATCCCGACGGTGATGGCACGCCCGCACCAATCCGCCTGACGATGACCCGGGTTCACCGATTGCCGGACGATCCGCCGACACCGAGCATCACCGGCTGGGCCGTGTATCGGGGGACCGCACCGGCGACCCGCCCATTGACCGACTACACGGTGCGGCTTGTCCCGCGGCTCGATGGCGCGCTGGTACCGCTGGAAGCCGCGCACATCCTGTGGCAGCGCTAATCTGAACGTTCAGCTCCAGATATCGGCATCCTTGTTTTTCGAGTGATTGTTTCTGGAGAAATCCGCCTTGGCGAAAACATAAGTCGCCAAGAGTAAAATATGAGACCAAAGAGCACGACGACAGGCACCACGTCCATCTCCTAATCTTCGAAGGCCAGATAAGAAGATACATCGATCATCAATTACCTTCTGCAATGCATCATCGGTAACAATAATGGTTTCATAATTTCGACCAAGAGCAGACCCATCAATGAGCAAGCTCATATAATATCCGATGATATTTTCCTCCAGGCTCCCAATATGAATAGCCAGCCTTTTACAGGCTGGCTTAGCTAACAGGAATCATATATGAAGCATCTAGAGTAGTTCTATTTGGGACTCAGACTTTTTAATGTGGTCAAGCGTGTTTCCGTTGAAACCAACGGCAGTATTTGAATATCCACAAAATTAAAAAGCGGCAGTGAGAACATGAATTTTTCAAGGTCTTCGTTTGAAGGAACATCAACAATCATAATAGCTTGCTTTAATCCAGCAACATTGGCACTGAAAACAAGCGATCCCTGTTGCTTCAGTTTTATTAGAGTCTCAAGTTGCCTCATGGCAATCTCAAAAAATTGCATTGGAGAAACACCAGGATCATCTTTTGACTGAATATGGATATGGAACAACATATAAATACCTTCTTTCAAAAAGAGAGCCGGCAAATGGCCGGTTACATTGTTTGCTCGTGCCCGATAAACCGGTCAAATATTATCAGGCAACCACTCATCCAATTTAATACCTGCAACTACCGATGCTCAACAAGTGTGTATCATTATGATAGTTTCTCCTGGACTTTTATGATGTGCCGGATGTTACATGTTTGAAAATATTGAATTGTAGACGCCGCAAGATATTGGGCATCTCTAGTACTTTATAGTCTACATTAAACAATCTGTGTTCCTCCGTTTACTCTGACAGTCTTCGCGAGGGCTCCTGTTTACTCAATGAGTGTTCTTGAGTAACTTGGTTTGCTCTGCAATTTTCACAGATCATTTTCGCATGCGGAGCCGCCCAACGGTCGCCCAACGGGGAAAGGCATTGTCGATTATGATTATTTTCTGGAATTATTGAAACAAGTTGGCTATAACGGGCACCTGTTTTTACATGGAATCAAGGACGAGGCCGAGATCCCGTTTTGTGTCGAATTTATGCGCCAAAAACTGAATGACCATGGTTTTGACCAGCACAGCGCAGCGACTGCATCCTGACGCAACATATTATTTGACCTGAACCCTTCATATGTATTTCCTTTCCTTTTCTTTCAGCGATTGGCGCCAATTTGCTGCTTGTATTCCCGTTCCATCATGATCTCCTCAAAGCTGCGCCACACCACACGGTCGGATAGAAAGCGCCCGATACGATCGGAAACCAACGCCAGCGCGCGAAGTCCTGTTCGGTTGCCGTTCGAGAACAGCGACTGCCAGTGCGTGATGAGTATCGGCCAGGCATCGATCGCTAGCGCATCGATGATCGCACCATTTTGGCCATCGGCGCTCAGGAGGCGGTCGGCGACTTCAGACACGTACGCGTCTGATGTGTCGGGGCATTCAATCGTCTGCCAGAACTCGTCGTTCAGCGTCGCTGGAATCGACACAACGCATCTTCCTGGTGCTTCGTACGCGACCCACGGGCGGGCATTCGGAATACCATGC
>JAEXPB010000096.1 GCA_023438965.1 Bacillota bacterium
TTGATGGCGCCAGGCGTTGGCAACGGATCTGGTTCATCACCCTGCCCAACCTGAAATACGCCATGATCATCCTGCTGATCCTGGATTTCGGCAAAGTCATGAATGCCGGCTTTGACCAGATTTTCAACTTGTATGATGCCAGCGTCTATTCCGTCGGCGACATCATCGACACTTATGTCTACCGTTTGGGCATTATCAACGGGCGCTTCGAACTCAGCACGGCCGCCGGTCTGTTCAAGGCCGTCATCAATTGCATCTTGCTCTTTTCGGCGGATACGATTGTCAAGAGTATCAACGAAGACAGCATTTTTGCCTGAAATAGCAAGAAGGAGGCGTCAGTTATGAAAAGAAGCGACCGGCAATGGACCCTATTCGATATATTGAATATCACTTTTTTCGTGTTCTGTGGTCTGATTATGATTTTCCCGCTCTGGAATGTCTTGATGACTTCTCTGGTGAGCATCCAGGAATTCATGTCCAAACCGCTGATCATCTGGCCGGAGAAAGTAATCCTGGCCAACTATCGCCTGATCTTTCTGGGCGGTGACCTGCTCAACAGCCTGATGGTTACCATTTTTGTCACCCTGGTGGGAACGCTGTACAGCATGCTGCTGACGATCACACTGGCCTATGGCTTGTCCAAGGGATTTCTGCCCGGCTGCAAGTTCCTGACCGTCGTGATTATCCTGACCATGTTCTTCTCCGGCGGATTGATCCCCTATTACCTGTTGGTCCGCAGCCTGGGCCTGGTGAATTCCATCTGGGTCATGATCTTGCCGCAAGGCGTCAATGCCTGGAATTTCCTGGTCCTGCGCGCTTTCTTCCGGCAATTCCCCGTCAATCTGGAAGAATCGGCCCATATGGACGGCGCGACTCCCTTCCGGGTCCTGGCCAAGATCGTCATCCCGCTATCCATGCCGGCCATCGCGACGATTGTCCTCTTTTATGGCGTGGCATACTGGAATATCTGGTGGGACGCCTTGCTGTTCATTACCGATAATCGCCTGATCCCCTTGCAGCTGCTGCTGCGGAAAATGGTTGTCCAGAATGTGCGGCCAGAGATGATGACGCAGGCTTTTGACCCCGGAACGGAGGGTGCCATCCTGTTTGAAAATGGCATTAAAATGGCCACGGTCATCATCGCCACAGTCCCGATCATCATTGTTTATCCATTTCTGCAGAAATATTTTACGAAAGGAGTCATGTTGGGTGCGGTTAAAGGCTGAATCCGACTGACCGGATCAATGATTCCTGATTTTGGGAACCGGCACCTGAAATCAAGAACAGGAAAAGGAGGTGCATATTTCACATGCTTGCAGGAAGCCGGATCCGCTTATATGATTGAATAAAGGAAATGATCAAAGGAATATCCAGAGGAGGATTACATGAGCAAGTTTAGAATCGCCAGTGTTCTCATTTCCGTCCTGATCGTCCTGAGCATTCTTGTTGGCTGTTCCGGCGCGACAACGACAACGACGCCGGCGGCAACGACCAAAGCAGCCGGTACCACCGCTTCAGCCCAGCCGACAACCACCAAGGCCAAAGAAGTCATGCAGATTTCAATCGCCTTGTGGTCGATGGAAAAGTTTGATGACGAATTATCCAAGATCGTTGAAGAGCGGAACAAGGTCAAGCTCAAGACGATCAACATGACCTGGGAGACCTACCTGGAGCAGACGAAACTCTTTGCCGCCAGCGGCGACATGCCGGACTGCATCGGTTCTTATACCACCAATGATATCTCCTGTTTCTACAGCTGGATCAATCAGGGCATCATTCGGACGATCCCGGAAACAATGATCGCCAAATACAGCAACGTCAAAAAGATGTATGACAATTATCCGCACGCCCAAGCCATCAAGCAGCTGAAAGGCGCCTACTATTACATCCCGCGTCCGAACAGCGTCACCAACATGTACCAGGGCGGCATCCAGTATCTGTATTACCGCAAGGACTGGCTGAAAAATGTCGGCATCACCAAGGTTCCTGAGACAATCGATGAATTCTATGCGATGCTCAAAGCTTTCAAGAACAACGACCCGGACAAGAATGGCAAAGCCGACACCTCCGGTCTGGTTGTCGAGCACACCCCCGGTATTGGCGGTTTCTTCGGCGCCTGGGGTGTCTATCCGGCCTCCTGGCAGTACGAGAATGGACAATGGATCCCCGGCTATATTTCGAAGAACAACATTGATGCTTTGAAGTTCCTGCAGAAACTGTATAAAGAAGGCCTGCTGGACCAGGAATACACCAAGAACACCTGGAAAGAAAGCCTGCAGAAATTCTCAACCGGAGCTTTCGGCGTCTGCGAGCGTAACGCGGATGCGGTTTGGGCGAGAAATGTCGTCAATGACAATTTTGGCGCTGCCAACCCCGGCATTACCAATCCGCTTGATGCCGTGGGCATCCTGCCGCCTTTCAAGAAGGACGCTGCCAGCAAACCCGGCTGGCTGGCCGCCGACAATAACTGCGGTACCGAAATCAGTGCCAAGGTCAGCGATGAAAAGCTGGATAGAATCATGGAACTGATTGACTGGATGCTGACGGACGAGGCCAAATCCTATTACCGTTATGGCATCGAAGGCAAGACCTACAAGAAAACGAATGGCAAGATCGAAATGCTGAACGACCCGGCCACCGGCAAGCCGTTCAACCTGAGCACAGTTTATCCGTCGCGCCGCATTTTCGTCTTCTCCGACTGGGATCAGGACTTCAATGCCCAGATCCCCGGCAACCCGGCGATCCCGGACAATATCAAGACCTTCTCGAATGAGGCGACGAAATTGATCAATGCAGCTGTTTTACCGGAGAAATTGGAAGTCAAGCTGCTGTCCACGCCGGCAAAAGACAGCCTGATGGTTAATTTCCAGGATGAATTCAACAAGATGATCCTTTCGGATGGCGATATTGAGAAGCTGTTCAATGACTTTGTCAACGCCGCGCTGAAGAGCGGTGTCCAGCAAGCCATTACCGAAGTCAATGCCGCAGCGACGAAAGCAGGCATCAAGCCCTGATTGACCTGAATCCCGAACCATAGCCTGGCGATCGCTGCCGGTCAGCCTGAGGCTGACGCCACGATCGCCAGGCTATATCAACTTCCGCTAGCGAACGAATCAACGAATCGAGGACAAGTCATGGCTGATCAGTCCGGAACAAGCTTGCGCACCGGCCATCCGGATCTCTGCAGCGGACCGCTTTTCAGCAAGATCCTGATCTATGCGCTGCCGATCATGCTGACGAATGTCCTGCAGCTGCTGTTCAACGCTGTCGGCATGATCGTCGTCGGGCGTTACTCCGGCAGCGAAGCGCTGGCGGCGGTCGGCGCCACGAGCGAACTGATCAACCTGATCGTCAACCTGTTCCTGGCCTTTTCGGTCGGCGCCAGTGTCGTCCTGGCCCAGGACTATGGCGCCGGCAAGCCGGATGAAGTCAACTGTTCGGTTCATACCGCGATCGCCATCAGCATCATCGGCGGATTGCTGCTGATGGGACTGGGCTTGATTTTCTGCACCCCGCTGCTGGTGCTGCTCGGCACACCGGCGGACATCATCGGTTTGTCGACCCTGTATATGCGCATCTACTTCCTCGGCATCCCGGCCAGCATGATTTACAATTTCGGCGCGGCCATCCTGCGGGCGGTCGGCGACAGCCGCCGGCCGATGGGCTACCTGCTGCTTTCCGGCAGCCTGAACGTCCTGCTCAGCCTGTTCTTCGTCCTGGCGCTGCATCGGGGCGTCGACGGCGTGGCCTGGGCGGCCGCCATATCCCAATATGCGGCCATGGTCTTGATCATCATTTGCCTGTGCCGCAGCGAGGGGATGATCCGCCTGGATCTGCGCCGCTTGCGCATCGACCGTCGGAAACTGAAGCAGATGGTCTGGATCGGCCTGCCGGCCGGCCTGCAGAGCTTGCTGTTCTCCGTCTCCAATGTGCTGATCCAGTC
>JAEXPB010000186.1 GCA_023438965.1 Bacillota bacterium
TGCTGACACTGCAAGACCGTCTCTGTGCCTTGAAAAAGACCAAAATCGAACACACGCTGGCCAAGCGCGCGCAAAAAGGCTACATGAACGCCGACGACTACGGCACGGTGCCGCTGCCGGAGGGTTATCACTTCCAGGCCCGGCCGAACAGCCCGAATGGCGGCTTCTACGGCTACCAGGGCCTGGCGGAAAATTTCTGCGCCCTGCTGAACGGCCATCCGGTCTATGTCGATCCGCTGGAAATGCTCTGCGGCCGCTGGCGCGACATGCTGTCCAACTACCGTGTTGGCCGGCGCTGGGACGAGATCCGCTTCCCCTATGACGATCTCAAACCGCTGCAGGCGCTTTACGATATCAATTCGGGCATCGACAACGATGCCCATCTGGCCTGTGATTATGCAATCGGTTTTGAACTCGGTTTCGGCGGGCTGCTGGCCAAGATCCGTCACTATCGGACCGTCCACCCGGACAAGATTGAATTTTATAAGGCCGAAGAGCAGGTCCTGCTGGCCATCATCGACTTCATCCGACGGCACATCGACCGGATCGACGCCCTGCTGGCGGCGGAACAACGGCCGGAAATCCGGCAGTCCCTGCAGCGGATGCGCGAAACCAACCTCAGCATCCTGAGCGACCCGCCGCACACCTTCCAGGCAGCCTGCCAATGGGTGGCCTGGTTCAACTGCGTCTCCCGCATCTACACCCGGGACGGCGCTGGTTTCCAGCTGGACGGCCTGCTGCTGCCCTACTATGAGCAGGATCTGGCCGCCGGCCGGCTGGACCGCGATACGGCCCGCTTCCTCCTGGCCAATCTCCTGCTGATCGATCCCCACTATTACCAGATCTCCGGCATAGGCCCCGACGGCCGCGACCTGACCAATCCGCTGTCCTACCTGATCCTGGAAGCCGCGCACGCCCTGAATATCGCCAACAACCTGACCGTGCGGGTTCATCCGGACTGTGATCCGGAATTCCTGCGCCAGGCGGTTGAATGCCTGTTTACCGACCGCAACGGCTGGCCGCGCTTCGCCAATGACGAGGCTCTGGTCGCCGGTTATATGAAAAACGGCGCCAGCCAGGAAGTTGCCCGGTCCCGGATCGCCGTCGGCTGCCACTGGATGTGCGTACCCGGTCGGGAATGCCCGATGAATGATACGGTCAAGGTCAATCTGGCCAAGATTTTCCGGGTGGCGCTGGATGAGCTGGACCTGCAGGATGACCCGTCAACCGGCCGGCTGTTCGAACTGTTCGGCCGCCATCTGGAGAAAGCCATTGCCGTCGCCGCCGCCGGCATCAACCTGCATCTGGACCACCAATGGGAAGTGACGCCGGAACTGGTGATGAACCTGATGATGCGCCACACCCTGGAAGAAGGCCTGGACATCACCCAGTGCGCCGACTTCTTCACCGTCGGTCTGGACGGCGCCGGCCTGGCTGTCGTCGCCGATTCGTTCGCCGCGCTGCAGCAGCGGGTTGAGCAGGAGCACCGCCTGACCTGGCCGGAAGTCCGGACCAGCCTGGACAATGATTTCGCCGGTATCCCGGGGGAACGGATCCGCCAGATCCTGGCCGGCTCCGAACGCTATTGCCAGGGCGACTCGCTGGGTGACCGCTGGGCGGCCCGGATCACGGCAGTCTTCACCCGGCTGGTCAAAGCACAGCCGATGCCCTGGGACCGGCAGCTGATCCCCGGCTGGTTCTCCTGGTCGAAAACGATCGAACTCGGCGCCACCGTCGGCGCCACCCCGAATGGACGCAAGGCCGGCAAGCCGATCTCGCATGGCGCCAATCCACTGCCCGGCTTCCGCCAGGACGGCGCGGTTACGGCCATGTCGACCGGCATCGCCACGGTCCAGCCCGGCTATGGCAACACGGCGCCCCTGCAGCTGGAGTTCGACCCGCGTCTCTCCCGCGAAGAAGGCGGCATCGAACGAGTCGTTAACCTGATCCGCACCCATTTCCAGCTTGGTGGCACCCTGATCAACATCAACGTGCTGGATGGCGCGAAACTGCTTGCTGCGCACAAAGATCCCGACCAGTACCCCGATCTGGTCGTCCGGGTGACCGGCTTCACGGCCTACTTCGCCCTCTTGTCGCCGGAGTTCCGCCAGCTGGTCGTCGACCGCTTCCTGCAGGGATTTTAGGAGGATCAGTCCGCCGGTGTCACGACCAGGATCACATGAATCGCGACACGTTCGATGACCGCGGTCAAAATGCCGTTGGCATAAGTCATTGAACAGGGCAGGTCGCCCGGTTCCAGGCTGACCTTGGCCGGTTTTACGGGTAAACGGAGATGGACGGTGAGCGGGCCGATCGCAGGGATTTCATTGAAGCTTCGGACATCCGGACAATTGTGCGGACCAGCGCTATTGACGATGTTGACCATAATCTTGCCGTCTTTTTGCATCAGCGAAATATCGGCGTAGCCGGACCCCTCAACCCAAACCATCCGATTGGGATACAGTGCTGACAGGTTGGCGACGAACAGCTCGCGGGAGACACTGGTTTGGTTGTGCAGGTATAGCAGGCCGAGGTCAAAGCAAAATGAACCGATCTTCCCCCGGCCATACGGTTTTCGAATAGACATCGGATTGGCTGCCGATTCGAAATAGTTGCCGGCATAACAGGTGCCGGTGATCTCATCCGGCACAGGATCGACATAATCGGCGCGATTTCCGGTAAAGGAAGCCATGCGGTTGTTATGGGCGATGTACGTCAGTCGGCTGGCCGTATCGGTCATCGGCAGGCCAAAAAGCCTGGAGG
>JAEXPB010000357.1 GCA_023438965.1 Bacillota bacterium
AACTGGAAGAGAAGCCTCAAATACCGGTATATGCTGTCCTATACCGTGGTTGTGCTGGTGCCGTTGCTGATCATGATGACCATATTTTACAATAACAGCGTCTCAACCTTGAAGACCGACATCGAAAACGTCAGCCTGCGCCGCCTGGAACAGACCCGGGACAACTTCGAATACCGGTTGAAGGACCTTTACAGTATCGCCTACGCGGTCAGCACCGATGACCGCCTGAAACCGGAGTACCTGCGCCAAAGCAAATATAACGACCTGGAAGCGGTAGGCCGGCTGAAGATTCACAACAGCAAGGACTTGCTGGCCAGCGGCACCTTCCTGTACATCTATGCCAATGAGACGGTCTATGCCGAGGACGGCACGATGTCGATGTACGCCCTGACCAATGTCCTGAACAAATTCGAACCGGTCGATGCCGCCCGTTTCACCGAGATTGCCGACACCGTCACCCAACCGCTCCTGTGCTCCCTGGACGAGATTGTGGCCAAGCAGCCGCAGCTCGACTCGCTGATCTTTATGCACCCGCTGATGTCCATGGGCAGCCCGCCCTACGGTGTCTTGATTTTCCAGATCAATGACCAGAACGTCATCAGCCTGTTTGCCGATGCGATGGTTGGCGTCCAGGGTTCGGTCCTGATTCTCGACCAGAAAAATCACCGGCTGCTGGACTCCGGTTCAACCGAACTGCCGGTCGGCAGCCTGGTCGGTCGCCTGGGCTCCGGTTCCGGGATCGTCAGCTATTCGGACCGGGGCGTCGACTACTCGGTCATTTATGCCACCTCGGCGGCCAATGGCTGGAAATACCTGATGATCCTGCCGGCTGACCAGTTCCTGCTCAAGGTGGTCCGCCAGAAGACCCTGTTCATCCAGATCGGCATAACCCTCCTGATGCTGGGGTTGTGCATTGCCGTATTCTTCGCCCTGATGAACTACAAACCGATCGGCAAGCTCATGAAGAGCTGCCGGCTGGACACGGAGAATGATCCGGCGGATTCCGCGGACGAGTTGGAAACGATCAAGTCGTCCATCAACAGCTATATTGATAAAAACAACAAGCTGCGCCAGCTGGTCGACCTGCAGCGTCCGTATGTCAAGGAGTACCTGATCGAGCAGCTGATCGACGGCGGAATCGACCGGAGCACCATCCAGGAAATCCTCAAAAACACCGATATCCGCCTGGAACGCCTGTATTACCTGGTATTGGTCGTCGACTGTTCGCGGCTGCCGGAAGGCCTGCCGGCTGCCAAGTTCCGCAACCAGGTCATCCGCATCGCGCTGGAAATGGAGAAGGAATGGGGACCGGCCTACAACATTTACCCGATTGACCGGAACGACGAGAATGTCGTGGCCATCGTGGCCAATTATGACGACAACAGCGATGAGACGGCCTTCCTGCAGGCGATCAGCGAGAAGATCCAGTATGAAAGCGAAGGCAACCCGGGAGCCGGCCGGCTGATCATCGGCGTCGGCCGGGTCAAGGATGACATTGCCGAAGTGGCCAAGGCCTTCCTCGAAGCCCGGGCGGCGATCGAGAACGCCCGCATGAAGGGGCTGTCCGGGTTGACCGAGTATGCCACGGTCACCGAGAGCCAGCCGGGGGTCTACAACTACCCGGTCAACGAGCAGCGCATGCTCCTGCAAAGCATCAAGCAGGGCAACGCCGAGGCCGCGACGCAGTGCCTGGCGACGCTGGTCGACCTGGTCAGCGCGGCCGGCAATTCACCGCTGATCATGAAGTACATTTTCTTCGACCTGATCAATGCCATTGTCAAGATCATCAATGAACTCAAGCTGACCGAATTTGACGAAACCGTCAAGACCCTGATGCTATTCAATTCGATGGATGAGCTGCGCGCATCGCTGCAACTGCTGGTGCATGACCTGTGCGTGGCGATCAACCGCAGCAAGAATTCGCGTCACCATATCCTGCGCGACCAGCTGCTGGCCTATGTGTCCGCCCATTTCACCGAACCGGAACTCAGCCTGGAGAGCATCGCGGAGCATTTCTCCCTGTCGCCCTATTACATCAGCCGCTTTTTCAGCGAGCAGGCCGGCAGTTCGCTGAAAGATTACATAACCGAGTTGCGCATCGACATGACCAAACGACTGTTGCGTGAAAGCGACAAGTCCCTGAAGGATATTGTCAGCATGGCCGGCTATTTGAATGTTTCCAGCTTCATCAAGAAATTCCGTCTGCTCGAAGGCGTTACTCCCGGCGAATACCGGCGGATCTACCATCCGGACCAGAAGGATGAGATCATCGTCGAATCAGGGGCCTGAACTGCCGGCCGGCGAACGATATTGTTTCCCAAATCCCGCATCTTCCGGTATAATTTATCTGGCAGGATTTCGGTAGCTTGCCGATTATCAGACCTGATAGAATTGCGAGGGTGCCTATGAAAAACGTACCACTTTACGAAGTCAGAAAAATCAACGATTTAAGAGATATGCTGCAGCAAAGCATCCGCTTGTACGGCGACAAGCCGGCATTCCTGATCAAGGATGCCCATGCCGCCCGGACCGGGACCGGCCCGGCTGCCCCGGCTGCGCCGGCCGCCGCGGAAGGCGCGACGGACAAGAGCCTGCCCTACCTGCCGGTGTCCTACCGGCAGTTTGGCCATGATGTCGACGCCTTTGGCACCCGGCTCAAGCAGCTGGACCTGACGAACATCCGGGTGGCTATCCTGGCGGAAACCCGCTACGAATGGTATGTAACCTATCTGGCTACCGTGAACGGCGTCGGTGTGGTCGTTCCGCTGGACAAGGAACTGCCGCAGGGGGAAATTGAAAGCCTGCTTAACCGTTCGCATGCCGACATCCTGGTCTATTCCCGCGCCAAGAAGAAGGATGTCGACGCCATCCGGGGCAATATCCCGGAAGTCCGTTATTTTGTCTGCATGGACGACTTGGGCGTTGAAGCCGGTGCCGGTCAGGCCAGCTTCTGGAACTGGCTGCATGACGGCGAATTGTCGCTGGCTGCAGGCGACCAGCGCTTCCTTCAGGCGCCGATCGATCCGGAAGTGCTGAGCATCCTGCTGTTTACCTCCGGCACGACAGCGAAATCCAAAGCCGTCATGCTCTCGCAGCGCAACATCTGCATCAACCTGCAAGCGATGTGCAGCATGCTGTACATCGGTCCGGACGACATCTTCCTGTCCGTCCTGCCGCTGCACCACACCTACGAGTGCACCTGCGGTTTCCTCTGCCCGATCTACCGGGGCTGCACAGTCGCCGTTTGCGAAGGGTTGCGACACATCACCAAGAACATGCAGGAGTCGAAGGTGACGATCATCCTGGTTGTGCCGCTGATGCTGGAGCTTTTCTACAAGCGTATCATCAAGTCGGCGACCGCTGATCCGGAGCTGGCCAAGAAATTCAGGCTGGGTCTCAAAATCAGCGGCTTGCTGCGCAAGATCGGCATTGACAAGCGCCGCGAGCTCTTTGCCAAAGTCCATGCCAATTTCGGCGGCCACCTGCGGATTATCATTGCCGGCGGCGCGGCGATCGACCCAGCCGTCATGAAGGGCATGCAGGACCTCGGTTTGCATTGCGTGCAGGGTTATGGCCTGACCGAATGCGCGCCGATCCTGGCCCTGAACCGGGATATCATTTACAACAACGCCTCCGCCGGCCTGCCGCTGCCTGGCGTGGAGGTTCGCATCATCGACAAGGACGAGAACGGCATCGGCGAGATCATCGGACGCGGTCCCAATGTGATGCTCGGTTATTATGAGAATGAAGAAGCCACCCGCGAGGCAATCGACAGCGAAGGCTGGTTCCATACCGGTGACCTTGGCTACCTCGACAAGGACAATTTCGTCATCATTACCGGACGCAAGAAGAACGTCATCGTCACCAAGAACGGCAAGAACATTTTCCCGGAAGAAATCGAATCCCTGCTAGGCCGCAGCGAGTATATCGCCGAA
>JAEXPB010000355.1 GCA_023438965.1 Bacillota bacterium
TTGTGAACCTGATCCGGACTCATCGGGTGATCGCCATTGTGCGCCATCTGCCGGCCGATCAATTGGATCCGGTCTTTGAGAGCTTGTATGCCGGCGGCGTACGCCTGATTGAAGTGACGATGAACTCTGCCGGCGCTGCGGCCCAGATCGCCGCAGCCTGCGCGCATTTCGGCGACCGGATGCTGGTCGGCGCCGGAACGGTGACGACGACGGAACGGGCTGACGCAGCCATTGCCGCCGGTGCCCGCTTCCTGGTCACGCCAAACCTTGATCTGGACGTACTGGCCCTGGCGCGAGAAAAGAATTGCCCGGTCATTCCGGGCGTTCTGACCCCCACGGAAATGATGCAGGCGATGAAGGCCGGCGCCGCCGCCCTGAAGCTGTTCCCGGCCAGCCATCTCGGCCCGGCCTATGTCAAGGATGTCCTGTCGCCGCTGAACGACCTGAATCTGGTCGCCGTCGGCGGCGTAACGCCCGAGAATGCCGCCGACTGGATCAAGGCCGGCTGCATTGGCGTCGGGCTGGGCGGCTGCCTGCTCGATCCCAGGCTGGTGCAAAACCGCGATTATGAAGGCTTACGCCTCCTGGCGGCCAGCCTGACCGGCAATCTGGCTGCCGTTTCGAAAACATAAACTGGAGACGGTTCTCTTGACCGGGCAATGACCGCTTTGATACACTGGTAATGGCCCATAACAAGGAAGCCGGATAACAGGAGGAACAAACATGCGCTATGTACGATTTGCCCGTGACGGGCAGAATTTCTGGGGTATCCTGATTAAGGACGACTTGATCCAACCGCTGACCGCGGCCCCCTATCTGCAGGGCGTTGCCAAAGGACCGGCGGTGCCTCTGCAGGCCGTTCGCCTCCTGGCGCCCTGCGAACCCAGTAAAATCGTCGCCGTCGGCAAGAACTACCATGACCATATCCGTGAGTTTGACAGCCAGATTCCGGAAAATCCGATTTTATTCATCAAGCCATCCACCAGTGTGAACGACCCGGAGAGTCCGATCCCGCTGCCGCCTTCCGGCCTGTCGCAACGGATCGACTACGAAGGCGAGCTTGCCCTGGTGATCAGCCGCAAGGCCAGTAAAGTCAGCGCTGCAGAAGCGAAGGACTACATCCTCGGCTATACCTGCCTGAATGATGTCACTGCCCGCGACATTCAGAAAAAGGACAATCAATGGACGCGGGCCAAGGGGTTTGACGGCTTTGCGCCGACGGGTCCCATTCTGACCGATGAAGTGGACCCTGCCAATCTGACTATCCGGACGCGTCTGAACGGGCATATTGTGCAAGAATCCTCCACCAGCCGGCTGATCTGGCCGGTGGGCGAGCTGGTTGCCTTCATTACCGCAGCGATAACCCTGCTGCCGGGCGATGTGATTACCACCGGCACGCCGTCCGGGGTCGGTCCGATGCAGGACGGCGATGTCGTCGAAATCAGCGTCGAAGGGATTGGCTGCCTGCGCAACCGGGCGCAAGCCAGCCGGTAGTTATTCGGGCGGCGAGCAGGCCGCCGGTCAATCCGGCAAAGTATGGACAGCCTGAAGAGGACCGCTGGCGGCATGTAACCGCCGGCGGTTTTTTTCCTCGTACATGCGCCGATCTACCTGGCGCAGGAATTCATCGGCTGACTGGTTGCCGTGCGGATCATACAAGGCGCCGCCGGCGCTAAGCTCCAGCCGGTAGGGCAGGCGGCTCGCCTGGTTGAACTGCCCGAACGCGGCATAAATCCGCTGGATCGCCGCTGCCAGGCCTGTCTCGTCGGGCAGCTCCAGCAGCAGGTAAAATTCATCACCGCCCAGGCGGGCGATCAGGTCTTCCTTGCGCAAGACGCCGCGCAAAACCTGTGCCGTGCGCTGCAGCGCTTCGTCCCCGGCCAGATGGCCATAACTGTCGTTTATGCACTTGAAGCGATCCATGTCACAGAGAATGACCGCAAAAGGCCGGCCATCGCCGATCCGGCGGATCCGGCTGCCAATGATCTGTTCAAAATGGCGCCGGTTGAACGTGCCGGTCAGATTGTCGGTATTCAGGCCGCGATCCTGGATGCTCAGATAAGCAATCAGAATGGAGACCATCATGGATGACCAGGTCAGGGAAAGGCCAAAAAATGCGACCTGCAGGAGCGCGCCGGTCAGCTGCGGCACGGCGAACAGCAGCAGGCCCCAGAAATCGCGCTTGACCAGGAGCCGGCGGCAGATGACGACCATCAGCATGGCCGCGATCGGGAAACTGAAGGAAATCAGGATGTGGATCCAGTAATAAGGTCCCCGGACGTAGAAATTCTGCTCGTTTATGGAAAAATACCAGCCAGTCCGGATCGTCAGGATGGTCAGCACAACATTCAGGATGATCGGCACGGCCAGGATCCGGGCGGTGCGCTTCAGCCGGACCGGATCATGGAAAATATGCCAGTGCGCATAGAGGAACCACAAGGCGGCCGGAATCGGCGCCGGAGCAAAGAGGCCCAGGTTGGCCAGCAGGTTGGGCAACCGTTCGGAAACCGGAGCGCCGACCGCGGCGTCGAAGGACCAGCCCAGGATATCCATCATGAGCATCAGCATGTTGGCCATGACCAGCAGGCGGAACAGGCGGCGCTGGATTATTTCATAAACCTGCCGGTTCCGGGTGGTGAACAGCAACAGCAGCAGGATGAAGAACGAAATGATATTGATATCGGTGATATGGATGATGTTGACCCAATTCATCGCATGACCCCCAACCGACAATCAGCTTTGTGCTGCCGCATCCCGGACGGCTTTCCGATCTTGGCCATAGTCGGCCAGTCTGGTGCGCCGACGGGATTTCTCTTGATACATCAGCTGGTCAACCCGGCGTAGAAACTGGTCGGCGGTCAGATCGGACTGCGGGTCATAAATCGAACCGCCGATGCTAAGCTCCAGCAGATAGGGCAGGCTGCTGGTCTGGTTGAATCGCTCGAAAGCCCGGTATATCCGACTGATGGCAGCTTGAAAAGCGTTTTCGTCGTTCAGCTCCAGCAGCAGATAGAATTCATCGCCGCCAAAACGGGCAATCAAATCGTTTTTCCGGATTGTGCCCCGCAGCAGATGAACGGTGTGCTGGAGGGCTTCATCACCGGCCTGATGGCCAAATTGATCGTTGATGCCTTTAAAACGGTCCATATCGCAAAGCACGACAGCGAAACTGGGATCCGTGCCGATCCGCCGTATCCGGTTGTTGATGATCTGCTCGAAATGCCGCCGGTTGTATGTGCCGGTCAGGAAATCGGTATTCAAGCCGCGATCCTGGAGATTCAGGTAGACAATCATGATCGAGACCATCATGGACGCCCAGTTCAGCGACAAGCCATAAACAAGCACC
>JAEXPB010000368.1 GCA_023438965.1 Bacillota bacterium
TGGTGTGGCAGCCGGCCTGGGCAGCAGCGAATTGAGCCAGAATCTGGCTGCCTTCTGCCGTTCCTTGCGGCAAGCGATGGACGAGTCAGTCGGAAAACCAGCCAAGCCTGCAGCCTGCAGTCCATCCGTTGATGAATTTAACCGTTTGGCCGGTAAACATCGCTTGATTCCGGTCTGCCGCCGCCTGACCGCCGACATGGTCACGCCGATTTCCCTTTTCCGGCGCTTCGACGACCGGAAAAGCGCTTATTTGCTGGAAAGCGTCATCAGCGGTGAACGTTGGGCCCGCTATTCCATCATGGGGCGCCGGCCGCTCTTCCGCGTCGTCTGCCGCGGTTCACAGATCGAACTGCTGACCGGTGCGGGACCGGTTACTGCCCTGCCGACGATGACGCCGCCGCAGGATAATTTCAGCAGCGAAGCCAATCCGGTCGATGTCATCCGGGCGATACTGGCGCATTATGCCTTGCCGCCCGAATTGGCCGGACAAGGCTTCCGCTGCGGCCTGGTTGGCTATTTTGCCTACGACTTCATTCGTTACCTGGAAAAGCTGCCGGACCAGAACCCAGACGAACTCAATCTGCCGGACTGCGACTTGATGGCGCCGGCTGAAGTCGTGTTGTTTGACCATTTAAAGTCGGAACTGACCCTGATCTGCAATGTCCTGGTCGACGACGATCCGGCAGACAGCTATACGCAGGCCGTGGCGGTACTCGACAAAATGTCGGCCGACCTTTTCGGGCCCCAGCCCGCAGCTGCAGAAATGGAGCAGCCGGAACCTTTGCAGCTCGATTTCCGATCCAATGTCACCCGTGACGATTACATGAACCAAGTCGTGCAAGCCAAGCGGTACATCCGTCAGGGCGATATTTTCCAGGTCGTCATTTCCCAGCGTTTCTCCGCTGAATATGCCGCCGACCCGTTCGCCGTTTACAGGGCTTTACGCCATGTCAACCCTTCGCCTTATCTGTTCTACCTGCGCCGACCGGATTGCGTCCTGGTCGGCGCTTCGCCGGAAATGCTGGTCCGCCTGGACGGCCGGACAATCACCACCTGCCCGATCGCCGGTACCCGCAAGCGCGGCTCCACACCCGCACAGGATGACGCCCTGGCCGCCGACCTGCTGGCAGATGCCAAAGAACGGGCGGAACATGCCATGCTGGTTGACCTGGCCCGCAACGACGTCGGCCGGATCAGCCGATTCGGCAGCGTGCAGGTTAAAGATTTCTGCCATGTCGAGCGTTTCTCCCATGTCATGCATCTGGTCACCCAGGTCGAAGGGCAGCTGCGCGAAGACCGCTCGGCCATCGATGTCCTGGCCGCGCTGCTTCCGGCTGGCACCCTGTCCGGCGCACCCAAGGTCCGGGCCATGGCCATCATCGATGAACTCGAACAGCTCCGGCGCGGCCCCTATGGCGGTGCGGTCGGTTATCTGGGTTTCGACGGCCAGCTGGACACCTGCATCACCATCCGCACCGCCGTCCTGAAAGACAACCGGATCCACATCCAGGTCGGTGCCGGTCTGGTGGCGGACTCCGTCCCGGCCAGCGAGTACGACGAATGTGTCAATAAAGCCATGGGCCTATTTACAGCCATCAACAAGGCAGGTGATTTCCTGTGATCCTGTTGGTCGACAATTATGACTCATTTACTTACAACATCTACCAGATGGTCGGTGAACAAAATCCGGATATTCAAGTGTTCCGCAATGATGTGTTGTCGCTGGCCGATATCCATCGCCTTAAGCCGGAACGGATCATCCTGTCGCCCGGTCCCGGTTATCCAGCCCAAGCGGGTCTGATGCCGGCGATCATCAAAGAATTCCACACCGCGGTACCCATGCTGGGCGTCTGCCTGGGTCATCAAGGACTGGCGGAATCCTTCGGCGGCCGGATTGTCGAAGCGCCGGAGCCTGTCCATGGCAAGCAGTCGCTGATCAGCCTCGATCCGGATTGCCCGCTGTTTACCGGTTTGCCTTCCCGGTTGCCGGTCGGCAGGTATCATTCACTGGTTGTCGAAGCGACCAGTCTCCCAGCCTGCCTCAGGTGACAGCCACCAGTGAGGATGGCCTGATCATGGGCCTCCGTCATCGCCAGTTGCCTCTATTTGGTGTGCAGTTCCATCCGGAATCCATTCTGACTGAACAAGGCCAGGCTATGCTGCGGGCGTTCCTGCAAGTCTGACCCATTCCGGCAGACCGGGCGGATACCTGGTTATTTGTGATAAGGTTCACCAGACTGGATTTTAAACGCCCGATAACACTGCTCGAGCAGAATCAAGCGGGTCATCTGGTGGGTGAATGTCAGACGTGATAGACAAAGCCTGGCTTGCGCCCGTTCCAGAACCGCCGGGGCCAGACCGTTGGAGCCGCCGATCACAAAGCAGACCTCGCTGCCGCCTGCCTGGAGCCAGTCCGGCAGCCGTCGGGCAAGTTCCGGTGAGTCTGGCTGGTCGCCGCGCAGGTCCAGCGCCACGACATAAGTCTGCGGGCGGATCCTGCTCAGAAGACGGTGACTTTCTTCTGCCAATGCTTTAGCCGTCGGCCAGCTGTCCGGCACATCGTCGACCGTCACCAGGCTGACCTGGCAATACCGGCTCAGACGGCGGACATATTCGTCTATGCCGGCTTGCAGCCAGGTTTCCCGCACTTTTCCCGGTGATAATATCGTCAAACGCATAGCCAGTCACTCCGGTTCATTCGACCGGCTGGTCAGAAGCAGACCGGTTCACTGACGGCAAAGCGACGGGCGACAGCAACCGAAAGATCCCGACCGGCTTTCGCACCGATCATCTCCAGGCGACTGTTGACGGTCAACTGGGCCAGTTCCGGATAATTATTGTCCTTGCTGAGATGGGACAGGACAAAATGGCTGGTGCCGTGTGCCAAAAGCCGGCATACGGCGGTCGCGCAGTCTTCATTGGACAGATGGCCGTATTGGCCGGCGATCCGTTTTTTCAGCATGGCCGGGTAGGAACCGGCCATCAGCATGGTATGGTCATAATTGGCTTCGATATAAATAGTCCGGCAACCGGCAACCGTCTCGAGCAAGTTTTCCTGCAAGGAGCCGATATCCGTGAAGACCGCCACGGACCCGGTCGGTGTGTCAATCCGGTAGCCGACCGATGCAACGGCGTCATGCGGCGTACGAAAACAGGTCAAGCCTAAATCGCCGATGGACAGGGGTTGGTCGCAGTCGATCAAACGGATCAGGTTCTCGTCCACCGGTCCGATCAAGCGGCTCATTGCCTGCCATGTTGCGGCATTCACATACAGCGGAACCCGATACCGGCGCATCAGGACGCCGACGCCGGCGATATGGTCGGTATGTTCATGCGTGATCAGAATACCATCCAGGCGATCGGCTGATTCGCCGATTTCCGCCAGAGCCTGCTCCATCGTCCGGCAGCAGACCCCTGCGTCGATCACCAGGCGGGTTTGTCCGTTGCCGACGAAAATGGCATTGCCGCTGCTGCCGCTGCGTAGGGCGCATGATTTGGTTAACGGGACGGCCATTATTCTTCAATGCGGGTGATGTCCGCGCCCAGTGTCCGCATTTTATTGACAAAATTTTCGTAACCGCGATCGATCTTGCTGACTTCGCAAACCTCGGTTTCGCCTTCGGCAGCCAGCCCGGCCAAGACCATGGCCGCTCCGGCGCGCAGATCATGGGCGATCACCTTGGCGCCGGTCAGCTTCGCGTCGCCGGCAATGACCGCCAGGCGCCCGGAGATCATGATGTCGGCGCCCATGTTCTTCAAGTCGTCAACATATTGGAAACGATTCTCAAATACGTTCTCGGTCATCCGGCTGCTGCCATGGGCTGTACAAAGCAGGACTGTCGTCTGGGGCTGCAGGTCGGTCGGAAAGCCTGGATAGGGCATGGTCCGAAAGCTGGTCGCCTGCAGGTCCTGCTCCACCCGCACCCGGATCGAATCGTCGCCGGTTTCGATTCCCGCGCCCATTTCTTCCAGTTTGGCGGAAAGCGGCTCCATATGCTTGGGGATGATGTTATGAA
>JAEXPB010000446.1 GCA_023438965.1 Bacillota bacterium
CACCTGATCCCACAAATCACGCTGGACGCTTCGGCGGCCCTGGCCAGCTCGACACCGAAGGAAGTCTGGGGCTCTTTCACCTTCACGACCGAAGACAACCAGAAACTGACCGAAGTCTCGCAGGATATCAACACCTATGTGACCGACATGCGGGCCAAGTTCATCACCGGCGCCGTATCGTTCGACACCTGGGACACTTATGTCAAGACCATCAAGGACATGGGTCTCGACAAGTATGCCGCCCTGATGCAGAAGGGCTTGGATAACTACAGCAAGAAATAGTAGAATGTAAGCAGCTGATTGGCCGGCAGCCATCCATCCGGGTTGCTGCCGGCCGATCATCGCGGGAGGTCTCATGGTTCTGCGCCGCCATCTGCCTGAAATCAAGAAAATACCTCGTTTGCTGCTCCGTTTCTGGCTGTCTTACGTGGCCTTGGTTGCCCTGCTGGTGGTCATCATCGGTATCCCGCTCGGTTTCGGCACCTTCCGGCTGCTCAGCGAGGAGGCTTACGCCACCGCAGAGAGCGATCTGCTGAGCTTTAGCCAGTCGATCAGCACCCGACTGAAGGAAATGGACCGCATCACCGTTCAAATCAACGACAATCAGCGCCTGATCCCCTACTTCCTGGCCAGCGGCGGCATTTATGCCCGGGATGCAGTCAATGAGCTGGTCAAGATTCGGCGTTCCAATGATTTCATCTACGATGTCGCAGTCTACTTCACGCCCGACACCTCGATCGGCAACGAGCAGGGCATGTTCTATGCGGCCAGCGGCATTTACGAGCCGGAGATGTTCTTCAACGATTTCTATCGCTACGAATCCTGGAACCTGTCCCTGTTCCGCCAGGATGTCAGCGGATTTACCCACTCGACCATGCGCCCGCTGGAGAAGATCTGGCTGAACAAGAACTACTCCGAGCGGTTCCTGACCTACATCTGCCCGCTGCTGTCCAATATGCCGAGCAACAACCGCGGCGTGGTCCTCTTCCTGATCAACGAAGACCGCCTGAACGAATTGATCGACAACTCCTCCCTGCACAAGAATGGCATGACCAGCCTGCATGACGCCAACGGCCGACTGCTGTTCGCCGCCAACCGTCTGGCGCTCAAGGTCGATTCCACCGACATTTTCGCGCAGTTGCAGGACACGGAGGCCCTGCAGCCCGGGTTGCGGGATGTCACGCTCTTCCATGAGGCCTTCAAGCAGGTCACGATCCGCTCGACCTACAACCAATGGTCCTACAGCGGCATCCTGCCCAAGAGCCTCCTGCTGCGGAAAGTCTATGCCAATCTGGAGGTGTTGCTCTACATCTTCATCACCGCCATGGTCATTGGCTTCATCCTGTCCTACCGGCTTTCGGTCACCAGCTACTCGCCGATCCGGAATCTGCGCCGCAAGCTGGCCGGCCAGCCGGAGGAGAGCGGCAAGATCGACGATCTGATGCTGATTTCCAATACGATGGACGATCTGGCCCGCAACAACGACAACCTGATCCTGAAACTGAAGTCCCAGCAGCTGCTGGTCCGGATCCAGGTGCTGCAGAACCTGCTGAACAACCGCTTCCCGTCGCCCGGCGACGCCGAGGCGGCGCTCAAGGATGCTGACGTCACTTTCAATTACCCCGATCTGGTGGTCCTGGCTTTTGCCATTGACGATTATGCCGCCTTCATCAACGGCAATGAGAAAGCCATGCAGGACCTGCTGCGCTTTGCCATGCTCAATGTCATCGAGGAATTATCCGATCGCCAGGGTTGCCAAGGCTATGGCATTGATTCGCTGATGCCGAACAAGATCATCCTCCTGTTGAATTACGACGGCAGCCTGTACCAGGCGAACCTGTTTGACGAGATCAGCCAGCAATTCATGCAGTTTTTCCAGCAAAATTTCAAGCGGTCGTTTACCGTCGGCATCGGGCAGCCCTGCAGTTCGCTGCAGCAAGTCCCGCTGTCTTATGCTCAGGCGGTTACCGCCCTGCGCGAAGCATTCGTTATCGGCAAGGGTATTGTCATCCGGGCCGGCCAGCAGACCTTGCCGGTCCTGACCAAGTACTGGTACCCGGTCGAAGACGAGAACCTGTTGCTGAACGCCATTCGTCAAGGTAATGCCGTCGATGCCGAAACCGCACTCAAGATGCTGGTCGACCATTTGCTGGAGAAAAAACTGGCGGTCGAATCGGTCAAATCGGTCCTGGCCACGCTTATCCACCGGATCCAGGTGCTGCTGGCGGACATGCGGATCAGCCCCGCCCGGGATGCCGCTGCGCTGGCCGAGTTGAACCAGGACACGATCTGGGAATGGCAGGACCAGATGATCGAGATCATCTGGCAGGCTTGCCGCGATTCGCAGATGATCAAGGAAAGCCACAACTTCCGGCTCAAGGACCAGCTGATCGAATTCATCCAGGCCAACTACCAGCGGAACGACCTTTCGCTGCAGCTGTTCGCCGCCAAGTTCGACCTTTCGATGGGCTATATCACCCGCTTCTTCAAGAACCAGACCGGCCAGCCGCTGATGCTCTACCTGGACCAGGTCCGCTTGCAGCACGCCCGGCAGATGCTGGAGGAAACGACCCTGACCCTTCAGGAGATCATCCGGCGCTGCGGCTACCTCGACGAAACCAATTTCATCCGCAAGTTCAAACGCTATTATGGGCAGACGCCCATGCAATACCGCCGCGGCTGCCAGCTGGCGCAGCCGAAGAGCAACAGTTAATACAAAGGTACTAGATCAACGCCTGTTGGCCGCCGCTACGGCCTGATCCGGCATTTTCCAGTCTGATAAGGAGTACACCATGCTGACCTGCAAAATTGTCCGGAAGGACCAGGCCTTGTTGATCGATGTCAACGGCCGGGAGACCTTCCCGTTCCTTTATGTGACCTATCATCCGGCCGGCGGCCTGTACGGCCCGTTCGGCGCCGCCGGCGTCCAGGTCGTCAGCACGGCCGTTTACCTGGGCGACCGGGGCATCAACAACCTGAGCGGCATTCGCCCTTTCCGGCCGGCGGCCTGGCTGGGTCCGGACCAGTTTGATTTTGCGGCCGTCGAGGAGGATTTCCAGCGGATTGTCGATGCGATCCCGGACGCCCTGATCCTGCCGCGCGTCTACCTCGACGTGCCCTCCTGGTGGGACCGGCTGCACCCCGACCAGACCAGCCGCGACTACGCCGGAACACCGGTCCGGCAGTCCTTTGCGTCCCGGGTCTGGCTGGATGACTGCCGTAGCGCGCTGAGCGCTTTCTATCACTGGCTGGCCGCCAACGGCTGGGAAGATCGTCTGATCGGCTGCCAGGTCGCTGCCGGCAGCACGGAAGAGTGGTTCCACCACCAGGCCTACCCAGGCCAGCTTCTGGATTATTCCGAAATCAACCGGCAGGGATTTGCCCGTTGGCTGTCCCGCCGTTACACTCAGGATATCAACCGGTTGAATGCTGCCTGGCATTGCTCGCCGCCTCTGGCCAGCTTTGCTGATGTTACGCTGCCGACGCCGGCGGAACGGCTGCAAGTCCTGGATGGCGACAGCCGTGACCCGGAACGGGAGCTGCCGGTGCTGGATTTCTATCGCTATCACAGCGCAGTGATCGCCAGCGCCATCCGCGAGCTCTGCGGCATGGTCAAGGCGATCAGCCAAGGCCGGCATCTGGCCGGTGCCTTCTATGGTTATGCGCTGGAGATCATGAGTCCGGACATGGGCGGTCATGCCTTGGCCGACCTGCTCGACGATCCGCAAGTAGATTTCCTGGCCAGCCCGAGCAGTTATATGAAATCGCGGGCCGTTGGCATCGACTGGCCATTCATGGGTCCGGTCGAGACCGTGCTGCGCCATGATAAGCTCTGGTTCGTCGAAGCCGATGTCCGCACCTGCCTGACGCGCTTCATGAAAGAAACCATGCCCTTTGCCGTCCCGGACAATCCGGCTTACGAGCAGGCAGTTTGGCTGGGTCCGGCCACACTGCCCCAGAGCCTGGGCGTCATGGCTAAGGTTTTCGCCCGCTCCCTGACCGGCAATACGGCGCTCTGGTGGTTCGACATGTGGGGCGGCTGGTATGATGATCCAGCCATGCTGGATCTGATCCGCCGGACGAACCGGCTCTATACGGCGGTCATGGGTCGGGGCGGCTGCCAGCCGGCCACGGAGATCGCGGTGGTCGTCAGCGAGGAGGCTTATGCCTGTTTCCGGCGCGAAAGTCCGGTCATGCGCCAGGCGGTTTATGAGCAGCGCCTGGAACTGGGATTCCTCGGTGCGCCCTACCACGCCTACCTGCTGGAGGATTTGGCCCGCATGCCGGTCGATCCTTATAAGCTGATATTGTTCTTGAATGCGACTCACCTCACGGCCGACCAGTTGAACCTGATCCGGCAGCGCTTTTATGGCACCCGGCGGACTATCGTCTGGTGCGGCCTTGACTGTTCGCCGGATCAGCCCGGTCCGACCGGTTTCGCCGGCAGCCGACGGACGGACGGCACAGGCAGCGATGCCGAGGTTTCGGCGGGTGCGGACGACGCGAGCGGCGCAGTATCTGGCAGCCGGCTTTACAGCCTTGTCGATCGCGACGGTCAGGCACCCTTGCCGATGCAAGTTGCTGCCGACCATACACAGGTCCTGTCACCCCGGCTAGGCATACCGGCCGCCCGCCTGCGCGAGCTGGCGATCATGGCCGGCGTCCATGTCTACTGCCATAGCGGCGAAGTTATCTACGCCAGCCGCGAATTCATCGCCATCCATGCCGCGACTGCCGGCGTCAAGCGGATCTACCTGCCCGAGCCCGGCGATGCCGAGTGGGTGATCGGCCAGGGCAAGCCGCTGCGTAATGTCCCCTATTTCGACATCGCCCTGGAACAGGGCGAAACGGCCCTGTGGCAGATCCGGCCGCTGGCCGAAGCCCGCGCATGACAAGAAAGAGGTGTTCATCATGTATCATTCCCGCATACGCTTCACGAATAACCGCGTCACGCTGGCGCTCGACCCCCTGACCGGCGAACTGATCGAGCTGGTCGACGAACCGGCCAACGACAATCTGCTCAAAAGCCATCTCCGCCAGCCGCACCAGCCGTTCTGCTGCGAATGTCTGGTCGGCGGCCGCCCGGTCCTGGCCTGGCCGGCCCGTTATCCCGCCGTGCTGCAGGACGCGGCGCTGAAGCCGGCAATCGAGTGTTTCCGTCAATCCGATGGCAGTCAGCTGATCCGGGTCAGTTACCAAGCCCTGATGACTGACGAAGGTCCGGTCCAGATCGGCGCGGTTTACGAGATCACGCTGCCGCAGGACGACTGCCGGCTACAGTGGCGCATCAGCCTCAACAACCGCCAGGCTGGCCTGACCGTCGACAAAGTCCGTTTCCCCAGCGTGCATGGCATCTACATCGGCGATTCCTGGCAGGACGACACACTGGTCTATCC
>JAEXPB010000505.1 GCA_023438965.1 Bacillota bacterium
GCGCTGATCTACCTGAAAAATCGGACGGAATATCCCCTGCAGCTCATATTGCGTGAAATTTTGCTGATGAATTCGGTTGATGCGGAAATGATGCCGGATTTGCCTGGCGTTAATGAACAGCTGCAACTGGCAGCAGTTATGAAATATGGATTAGTTGTCGTCGCCAGTGTTCCCATGTTGGTTATTTACCCATTTTTGCAGAAATATTTTGTCAAAGGGGTCATGTTGGGTTCGCTGAAAGGATAGTTTGAACCGGGTATCGGAAAATCACCTGACCATTGACGAATGGACCATCAAGTGAATTTCTCAGCCAGGCAGCCCGATTCAAGATTCAAAAATGAACCCGATTAAGATCATAATCAAAAAAGGGAAAGGAAAGGGTGTAGGAAACATATGAAATGTAAAGTGCTGCCTCTATTCATTGCCGTAGCATTGCTGGCTATGCTTTTATCTGCCGCTGGCTGCCAGGCCAGCCAGACAACTGCTGCGCCGCCAACCACCGGCAGTTCAGCTGCCCAGACGACCACGCTGCAGCAAACCACCAAAAGCACGATGCAAGGCAACATGTATCTTGCGGGTTTACCTCTTGTCAAGGACAAAGTCGTTTACAAATTCGTGGCCATTCAAAACAGCGTGGTCAATAAGGATCTCAATGAGTTGGGCATCGTCAAGGTGTGGGAGAACGAAACCAACATTGATTTCCAGATTGAAGCGTACGCCCCGTCAAATATTACCGAAAGAGTCAATCTGATGATTGCCACCCAGGCCCTGCCGGATGTGTTTTTTGGCGGCGCTGCCACCGATTTGGTAAAAAATGGCGCAGACGGCACCTATTTACCTTTGGAGACCCTGCTGGACAAGTGGTGTCCCAACATGAAGGAACTGTTTGGCAAACGATCGGACATCATTAAGCCTTGTTACGCGCCGGACGGTCATCTTTATGGTTTCCCGCAATTTTACGAGACCGGCCAGCATTATTGCCGCGGATTTTATGTGCATATGGACTGGCTGAAGGAAACCGGGTTGGCGATGCCGAAAACGACGGATAGTTGGCTTGCTTTGCTCCGCGCCTTGAAGGGCAAGGACTGGAACAAGGATGGTTCAACTGCCGGCGAGTATCCGCTTGGTCTTTGCATCAAAGAAACGGCCAATGACATCGGCAGCATGTTCATGTGGTTTGGCATGCCGGCCTATAGTATCAATTACGTCAAAAATGACCAAAAGATAGGCTGCGGATTTACCGATCCGGGGTATAAGGCCGGCGTGTCATTCCTTCGCACAATCTACGCCGAAGCCTTGTGCGATCCGGAAATCTTCACCCACGACACACAGACTTACCGGGCAAAAGTCGCCAATTACAAATATGGCGTCTTTGGGATGTTTTGCCCGTACAATGCCTTTGGCACCACCAAAACACAGGACGATTACCGGTATCAGCTGATGGAGCCGCCAACCGGGCCGAATGGAACCAAAGGCTGGGTCTGGGGTCCGACCAGACCGATGGCTAACGCATTTGTCATTACCAAAGCCTGTAAAAATCCGGAAATCATGGCCAGGTTTGCCGATTACTGTGCCGAAACAAAAATGAGTTTACAGTTGGCGGTCGGGTTGCTGGGCCAAAATTTACTGGACAACAAAGACGGAACCTACTCGCAGCCGGCTGTGATCGGTCCGCACGAGATGTTCTCCTCCAACAGCCTGCACATCATCACCAAGGACAGATGGAATCTGGTCAAGCCAGGATTCTATGACGCGCAACGCCTTCCCCTGGTCAAAATGTATGAACCGGTTGTCAATATGAATGCCATCTTCCCGATGATCCAGGCAACCGCTCAGGAAAGCCAGAAGATATCTACGTTATCGACCGACATCATGAATTATATCAATCAAGCCCAAGCCAAATGGGTGACCGAAGGCGGTATCGACAACGAGTGGGATGCGTATGTCGCCAAACTCCGGGCGATGGGTCTGGACGACCTGCTCGCCATTTATCAGCAGCAATACGATCGTTATCTGACTACTGCCGGTAAATAGATTAATTAAAGTCATCGCGTATAATTCCAGTTTGCCGGCAGGAGATGTTCGGAACAGCATCTCCTGCCGGCTTCTGCCGGTTGGACAATAACCGTCCGCACTACCCGGCCGGTGATCGAACAGACCGATCGGCCGGAGATAGCCTGCGGCGATAGGCGCTGGGGGTCATGTCAAACTGCCGGCGGAAGCAGCGCACAAAATAACTGAGATTGGGATAGCCGCACTCGAGGGCGATATCCGTGATCCGGGCATCGGTCCCGTCGAGCATCCGGGCGGCTTGCTGTATCCGGTAATCGTTGATATAGGTGACAACCGACTGCCCCAGGACCTGGCGGAAAACCCGCGAAAAATGTGATTCGCTGAGATTGGCCAGAGCGGCTAACTCGGTTAGCTTCAGATTCTGCTGAAAATGGTGATGTATGTATTGAATCGGCCGGCGGATCAGCTCCGCTTGATGATGACGGCCTGATATCCGGTTGTCCGACACAGCGAGGATCTGTTGTCTGGAGACAATGCCGGCCAGCATCAGGTACAATTCGCCGCGCATGGCCAGGGTCTGGCCGTCGAAGGTTTGCCGTCCCAGGCAGATCAGCCGCGTCAGGGATGCCAGGAAGGCCGTTGCCGCCGGATCCTGCGGCAGCCAGATGGTGGGTAAAAAAAGGTTGCCCTGGAGAATGGACTGGACCAAACCGGTGAGCTGGAGATCCTGAAGCCCGGTCAGCCAGATTTCCGGATGGAAAACCAGCAGCTGCAGTGCCCCGTGCTGACCTTCCGGCAGTCTGGCGGAATGCAGCTGACCGGAATTGACGATCAGAGCGGCACCTTGCGGCAGCGGCAGACATTCACCGTCGATGGTCACCTCAATGCGGCAATCCGGGGCATATAGCATTTCCAGTTCATCATGCCAGTGGACCGGAAAAAGAAGCTTGTCCCTGCGGATCGTCAATACCGAACAGGGGAAGCCGGGGTCTTGATACCAGCGTTTTTCCAGCAGCTGCAGCTTTTCCATATCCACCTTCAGGATCGGACCTGACTATGCGAAATAGCGGGATTGTGTTAAACCATGATCGAATTATAAAAGACAGGCCAGCGGAAATCAACCACAATGATATCAGCGGCAGCTGCATCAACCATGAATGTCCTGGCGAAACGCCAAGGGAGGTTCCTATGCCTGAAATACCTGCAAAACCGTTGCGGATTGTCATCGCCGGCTGCGGCGGCATGTCCGGCACCTGGATCCGGCACACCCTGGAGCGCCAGGACTGCCGGATTGTCGGCCTGGTTGACCTGGTTGTCGAAAATGCCCGGGCAATAGCCGAAAAGTATCATTTGGACAGTGTCGTCATCGGCAGCGACCTGAAACAGATCATTCGCGAAACCCAGGCCAGCCTGGTTTTCAATCTGGCTGTCCCCCAGGCCCATCGGGAAATTGCCCTGACCGCATTCGGTGAAGGCTGCGCGGTATTCAGCGAAAAACCGCTGGCTGCCGACCTGCAACAGGCTGACGAAATGATTCAGGCGGCCGCGGCTGCCGACCGGGCCTTCAGCATCATGCAAAACCGGCGCTACCTGATGCCGATCCGGGCATTCCGCCAATTGCTGGCTGGCGGCACGATCGGCGACATCGGCTACCTGGGCGCCGACTTTTTTCTCGGACCGCATTTTGGCGGTTTTCGTGATCTGATGGCCAGTCCGCTGCTGCTGGACATGGCGATCCATACCTTTGACCAGGCGCGGCTGATCACCGGAGCCGATGCCGTCGCGGTCTACTGCCATGAGTTCAACCCGCCGGGATCCTGGTACCGCGGCAACGCTTCGGCGATTGCCATTTTCGAAATGAGCAACCGGGCGGTCTTCTGCTATCGCGGTTCCTGGTGCGCCGAAGGGTGCCCGACCAGCTGGGAAGCCGATTGGCGGGCGACCGGCAGCCGCGGCACGGCGCTCTGGGATGGCCGGAATATGCCATATGCCGAAATTCTGGCAGATCCCGATCCGGCTGCCGATTCAGCCGGAGTACCCGGCTTGATGCGCCGATATCAACATGTGAATGCCGCTGCCGACTGGACCGGCCGCGAAGGTCATGCCGGCTGCCTGGACGAAATGTTCACTGCCTTATTGAACGGTCAACCCTCGGAAACCCGCGCTGCCGACAACCGACACAGCCTGGCGATGGTCATGGCGGCCATCGAAAGCGCCCGCACCGGCCGGCGGCTGATGATCTGAAACAACTACCAGGCAAAGGAGATCAAGAAATGAATAAACCCGCTCAAACCAACCTGATCCGGATTGGCACCCTGCTCAAGGGATCGGAAGCCGTTCGGCTGATCCCGCAGATTGCGGCGTATGGCTTTGAATCGCTGCAAATAACCTTCTGGCAGACGACAGGCGACCTTGATCTGTTCGAACTGGCCAAGCAGGTCCGGGAGGCCATCGGCGACCGGGACATCACCATCGCCGGACTGGATGTCTTTGGCAATGTCCTGACCGGCCATGGCGGTAATGCTGATACGCTGGCCAGCTGGCGGCGGGCGATCGACGCCGCCCAGGCC